>DATJYT010000479.1:0-5843 GCA_035499475.1 Xanthobacteraceae bacterium
GCCGCAAAAGCGAGGCCTGCTATCGCGAGCTTGGCGAGCGACGATTTCAGCGTGGCATCGGCCGCGATCAGGCCGGCGCGGGAGGCGAACCACAGCACCAGGATGAAATTGATCCACGCCCCGATCGAGGTCGCAAGCGCCAGCCCAACCTGCGCCAGCGATCCCATCAGCGCGACCTTGCAGGCGATGTTGACGGCGGTGCCGGTCAATGCCGCCTTGACCGGCGTCGCCGTGTCGCCCCGCGCCAGGAACGGCGCGACCACGCTGCGGATGAGGACGAAGGGAACCAAGCCGATCGTATAGGCCATGAGCGTCATCGCCGCCGCATGCGCATCTTCGGCGGTGAATGCGCCGCGCATGAACAGGCCGCGCATGATCAAATCCGGCACTACCACGAAGGCGACGACGCAAGGCAGCGCCAGGAGCAATGCGAATTCGATCGCGCGATTCTGCGCCGACCGCGCACCCTCATGGTCGCCGGAAGCGACCCGGCTGGTCATTTCCGGCACCAGCACGGTGCCGACCGCGATGCCGATGACGCCGATCGGAAGCTGGTCGATGCGGTCGGCGTAATAGAGCGCCGACAGCGCGCCGGCCGAGAGGAAGCTGGCGATGATGGTATCGGCGAACAAGGCGAGCTGGGTTCCAGCCGATCCGACGGTGGCGGGCACCAGCGCCTTGAAGAAGCGCTTGACGTCGTCGTCCCAGCGCAGCGCGTGAAACGAAGTCATGACGCCGGCATAGAGCGTGTCGCCGCCGACGAGGACCGCTTGCAGCACGCCCGAGATCAGCACGCCCCACGCCGCCGCGTGGCCGGCGCTCGGAAAAAATCCAGCCAGCGCCAGGGTCGCCATCATTGACAGATTAAGCAGGATCGGCGCCGCGGCGGCCGCCGCAAAGCGGTGCAGCGCATTGAGGATGCCGCCCCACAGCGTCACCAGCGTGATGAGCAGCAGATAGGGAAACGTTATCCGCGTCAGATCGACGGCCAACGCGAACTGTTGCGGCTCATTGGAAAAGCCCGGCGCAAGCAGTTCGATCGCCTGCGGCGTGAAGACGAGCGCGAGCGCGAGCAACACCACTTGCGTGGCGAGGAGGAGCGTAAAGATGCGATCCCCGAACAATGCCGCCGCCTGCGGCCCGCCCTGGGTGCGCACGCGCGCATAGGCCGGGATGAAGGCGGCATTGAACGCGCCCTCGGCGAAGATTGCGCGAAAGTGATTGGGCAGGCGGAAAGCGACAAAGAAAGCGTCGGCAACAGGACCCGCGCCGATGATGGCGGCCAGCATGATGTCACGCACAAAGCCGGTCACGCGTGAGAGCAGCGTATAGCCGCCGACGGTGAGAATCTTCTCAATCATGCGCCGATATCGCGATCCGCTCGTCCCATGAAATCGGCGACTCAGGAGAGTCCGCCGTAACGGTGTAATTTACTCTGGAATCCCGCCAGCGCGGGAACGAACCGGGACGGGCCTCAGCTCACCAACGCTCTCCGGACCGCCTCGATAATGCGGTCCTGGACCGGCGGATCGAGATAGGCGTGCATCGGCAGGCTGATGACCTCGTCGGCGAGCCGCTCGCTCACCGGCAGGCCGCCGTCGGCCACGGGAAAGTCGCGGTAGGCCGCCTGGCGATGCAGCGGCTTGGCGTAATAGACGGCGGTCGGGATGCCCTGCGCCCTGAGCGTCGCGGCCAGCGCGTCGCGGCGGCCGGGTGCCAGCCGGATGGTGTATTGCGCCCACACCGACGTCGATTCGTTGCCGACCCGCGGCAGTATCGCGACACCGGCGAGCCGGTCGGCGTAGCGCGCCGCGACCTTGCCGCGGGCGGCGACCTCCTCCGGGAATATCTTGAGCTTTTCGAGCAGGATCGCAGCCTGGATGGTATCGAGCCGTCCGGTAATGCCGATACGTGCCGCGTCGTATTTGTCGTTCGGGCTTTCGCCGTGCACACGCAGGCTCTTGACCCGGGCGGCCAGCGCGTCGTCGTCGGTAAAGACGGCGCCGCCGTCGCCGTAGCAGCCGAGCGGCTTCGCCGGGAAAAAACTGGTGGCGGTCGCGGTCGCGAGCGCGCCGAGCTTGCGGCCGCGGTAGGTCGCGCCGAAAGCCTGTGCGGCGTCGTCGAGCACCAGCAGGCCATGGGCGGCGGCGATCGCCGCAATGGCGTCGTGATCGGCCGGCTGGCCGAACAGATCGACAGGAATGACCGCGCGCGGCTTGAGACCGCGCCGCTTTGCTGTCGCAACCGCGCGCTCGAGGCTCGCGGGGTCGAGATTGAAGGTCGCGGCATCGACGTCGGCCAGCACCGGCGTCGCGCCCAGGAGCGCCACCACCTCGGCGGTGGCGCAGAACGTGAAGGCCGGGCAGATCACGGCGTCGCCGGGTCCGATCTCCCACGCCATCAGCACGAGCAGCAGCGCGTCGGTGCCGCTGGCGCAGCCGACGACATGTCGGGCGCCGCAGAACGCCGCGAGTTCTGCTTCGAGCGCCCGCACCTCCGGCCCCTGAACGAACTGGCAATGCGCAAGGACGCGGGAAACCGCATCATCGATCGCGGAGCCCAAGCGGCGGCGCTGGGCGGCAACGTCAATGAACGGGATCGGCTTGTTCTCAAGCCGCGCGTGCTGGTTCATCGCCTGGTTCACGCCGGATGATCGCCCATTCAGCCGACGACGCGGCGCGGGCCCTTGCGCTGCGGCGCGCTCGCTTGCGCGTCGCGGGCGGTGAGGCAGCGGATGGCGATCTCGAGGCTGGCGACGCCTTCCTCGCCGGTCACGGCGGGCGCCTCGCCGCTGCGCACCGCGTTGATGAAGGCGACCAGCTCGGCGCGCAACGGCTCGGCATAGCCGACCGAGAGATGCCGCATCGAATAGCTGCCGTCGGGCTGGAAGCCGAAACATTCGGTGACCTGAAGCGTCAGCAAATCGGCCATCAGGTATTTGTCGCGCGTGGCGATGTGGATGTTGCGCGCCTTGAACGGGGTCAGCCAGTTAGTGTTGATATGCGCCAGCACGCCCGAAGCGGTGCGGAACTGCAACAGCGCAATGTCCTCGCGCTCAGCGACCGCGCTCGACGTCTGGGGCTGGATTTCGACGATCTCCGAATCGGTGAACCAGCGGATGAGGTCGATATCGTGGACGGCGAGATCGATGACCACGCCGACATTCGACATGCGCGGCGGGAACGGCCCGACCCGAGTGATGGCGATGGAAAGAATATGCTGATCCTTGATCGCCCGCTTGATGGACTCGACTGCGGGATTGAAGCGTTCCACGTGGCCCGCCATCAGCGTGACGCCGGCACGGCGGCAGGCGGCGACGATGGCGCGGCCTTCCTCGATCGTCGAGGCGATCGGCTTCTCGACCAGGATATGAACGCCGCGGGAGGCACATTCGATGGCGATGTCGCGGTGCAAATGGGTCGGCGCCGCAATCGTGACGGCGTCGACGCCGCTCCGGATCAAGGCCTCGACCGAACCGAAGGTTTCGCAACCGAGCGCACTCGCGACCCTGCCACGCTGTTTGGGGTCGGGATCGACGATGCCGACCAGGTTGACGCCAGGGATGTCCGCAAGCACCCGCGCATGGTTGCTGCCCATGACGCCGACGCCAATGACCCCAATCCGCAAAGTGCCGTCCGCGGCCACCCTATCAGCCTCACGCATGCCCGAAGGGCCCCCAACGCAAAGTACTCACCCCGCTGTTTCCCTAGCACGACCCGGGCCAACTGGCGACCCGAGGCGCAAGGGTCTGTGAACACGTTTGGATTCAGTTCGTTTCAACGCCGCCGCGCTCATCCGCCGGGCAGGCAGTAGCTGAACATTTGACAGAATTCAATTGTTGATTGCGCTGTCCTGGCGGGCAATTTTGCGCGCGGAACTATGTCCGGCGATAATCGTCGTCAAATCTGACGATGTCGTCTTCACCGAGGTAGCTGCCGGTCTGGACCTCGATCAATTCGAGATCGATCTTGCCCGGATTCTCCAGCCGATGCTTGGAGCCGATCGAGATATAGGTCGATTCGTTTTCGTAGAGGGTTTTGACGTCCTCGCCGATCGTGACCCGGGCCGTTCCGCGCACCACGATCCAGTGCTCCGCGCGATGGTGATGCGTCTGCAGCGACAACCGTCCGCCGGGCTTCACGACGATGCGCTTGACCTGGAAGCGTTCGCCCATGTCGATCGACTGGTACGAGCCCCATGGCCGATGGACCTTCAAATGCTGCTCGGTGACGGCGGGCGCGACCTCCTTGAGCGTTTTGACAAGCCGCCGCAAGCCGTCGCTGTCGTCGCGTTTCGCCACCAGCACGGCATCGTCGGTCGCCACCACGACCAGATTGTCAACGCCCTGAAGCGCAACAAGCTGCTTGTTGCCGGCGACATAAGAACCGTGTGTTTCAACGAAGACCGCGGCGCCCTGCGCGGCGTTGCCGTCGGTGTCGCGCTTCGATAATTCCCAAACGCCGTTCCAGGAGCCGACGTCGGACCAACCATAGGCAACCGGAATCACCGCCGCACGCGTTGTGCGCTCCATCACTGCGTAGTCGATCGACTTTGCAGTCGCGCGCGCGAACGCTTGGGCGTCGAGCGTGACGAAATCGAGATCGCGCCCGGCAGCCTTGACCGACGCAGCGATCGCTTCCGCGCTTGCGCTCTCGAAATTGCGGAATTCGTCGAGCAGCAAGCCGGCGCGGAAAATAAAGTTGCCCGAGTTCCACAGATAGCCTTCCGCAACATACCGCTCGGCGGTCTTCGCGTCAGGCTTCTCGATGAATTGCTCAATGGCGAAGATCCCGGCACCGATCGCAGCACCGGTCCGAATGTAACCGTATTCGACGGCCGGTCGTGTCGGACGCACGCCGAAAGTGACGATGCGATCGGCCTCGGCCGCTTCGGCGGCGGTGCCGCACGCTTTGGCGAAGGCGGCCGCGTCGGTGACGACGTGATCGGCGGCGAGCGCGACCACGATCGGATCGCCGCCGCGGTTGAACGCGAATGTCGCGCCCGCGACGATGGCGGGGCCGGAATCCCGACGCATCGGTTCAAGCAAAATGTCGGCCTCAATGCCGAGCGCCGCAAGCTGCTCAGCAACCATGAACCGATACTGGTGATTGGTCATGATGATCGGCCGGCCGAATAATGCCGGATCGGCCACGCGCAGCATGGTGTCCTGGAACGTCGAACGCGGACCAAACAGCGGCAGAAATTGCTTGGGCAATCCCTCGCGCGAGGCCGGCCACAGGCGCGTGCCGGCGCCGCCGCACATAATCAAGGGGGTGATCGGGCGAGCCATTGTCTTTCCACCGCCGAATTGCGCTCAATAGCACCAACTGATGGAGTTTATATTAAACGCGTCTTCAGGCGGCTTACTCTTTTTTAGCTTCGCCCGCAGCAGGCGCAGCTTATTTCTTGTGCGCCTTTTTACTCTTGGGTGCTGGCGTATTCCCGCGCAGCACCCGGCCGGCGACCGCTTCGAGTTTCTTCAGGAGCTTGGGGTCGCGCGCCTCGGGCGCGGTAATCAGCGCATTGTCGAGCGCCCGGTCGGACCCGATCGGGCAAGGCTCGTGCTCGCGCGGAAAATCCCGCGCCAGCCGGCCCACCAGACGCTTCGCCTTCTCGGCATTGGCGACCAGCACCTTGATGATGTCTTGCACGGTGACGGCGTCGTGGTCCGGATGCCAGCAATCAAAATCGGTCACCATGGCGACGGTCGCGTAGCAAATTTCCGCTTCACGGGCGAGCTTGGCCTCGGGCATGTTGGTCATGCCGATGACGGCATATCCGAGATTCTTGTAGGTCAGGCTTTCGGCCAGCGTCGAAAATTGCGGGCCCTCCATGCACACATA
>DATJYT010000480.1:0-2677 GCA_035499475.1 Xanthobacteraceae bacterium
GCGGCCGCTTCGTCATGGGGCGCAGGGATATATTGCCGATCTGCCTCCGCGCCGGCGCACTTGAAGATCATGTTCCGCGGCGCGACCGGTGGGTCTCGCCCAACCACGCCATGTATGTCGATGGCGTCCTGATTGAGGCTCACGATCTCCTCAACGGCGTGTCGATCATGCAGGCCGAACGCGTCGAGCAAGTCGAGTATTTCCACATCGAGCTTGACGCCCATGACGTCATCGTCGCCGAGGGCGCTCTCTCGGAGAGCTTCCTGGATGACGACACCCGCGCCATGTTTCACAACGCGGACGAATATCGGGTGCATTATCCGCACGCGGGGCAGCAGCCGGCGCAACGGTTCTGCGCTCCGCGACTTTATGAGGGCCAGGCCGTCGAAACGGCGCGGCGCCGCTTCGCCGAACGGGCAGGCTTGCGCGGCAACGCGCCGCGCGCCGGAATGCTGCGCGGTTACGTCGATTTTGTTGGCCCCGACCGCGTGTCGGGGTGGGCGTACAATTCGGATTTTCCGCAGGTGCCGGTCTGTCTCAGCATTTTCGCGGCCGAGCGGCTGCTCGGCCATGTCCTGGCCAATCGCTATCGCAAAGATCTGGAACAGGCCGGGATCGGCAGCGGCTGCTATGGTTTCGAATTTATTGCGCCCTTAGAAATGGCCTCTGCCTTCGACGCGGTCGAAGTGCGGCGTTCGCTCGACGGCGAAGCGCTGAACTTCACGATCGAGGCTGGCTGCGCCGCACGGCAAATGAAAATCTCGGCGGCTGCGTAACTGGCGCCGGCTCGCCGTCGTGACGCTGCAAAAGCGTCCCAACGCCGATAGGAAGCCCAGCAACGGCGCCCGTCCGGCCTCTCTCTTGACGATTTGCTCCCCCGGCAGTAGGTAAGCCGGCATCGCCTAGCGGCCCGGTAACGGATTTCCGCGGCGAACATTCCCAAAAAAGGAACCGCGTTGTCGGTCTCACCTTAACGGTTGGGCGGACAATGCTTATTTGGTTCGAGCGATGGCGAAGGTCAGCCCATTCAAGTTCCTGCAGGAAGTGCGTGCCGAAGCGCAGAAGGTCACTTGGCCGACGCGCAAGGAGACGACCGTGACGACCATGATGGTGTTCGTCATGGTGTTCGTCGCGTCGATCTTCTTCCTCTTGGCCGATCAAGTCATGCGGATAGCGGTCAGCTTCCTGCTCGGCATCAACAGTTGAACGGTCTGAAATTCGCGACCTGAAGATCATGATGTGGAATTCGTGACATGACGAGCCGATGGTACGCGGTCCACGCTTATTCGAATTTCGAGAACAAGGTTGCGGATTCGATCCGCGAGCAGGCCAAGCAGCGCGGTCTGGCCGACTTGTTTCAGGAAATTCTCGTGCCCAAGGAGAAGGTCATCGAGGTCCGGCGTGGCCGCAAGGTCGATGCCGAACGAAAATTCTTCCCGGGCTATGTGCTGGTGAAGATGGAGATGACGGATGAGGCCTATCACCTCATCAAGAACACGCCGAAGGTGACCGGCTTCCTCGGCTCCGACAACAAGCCAATGCCGCTGTCGGAAGCCGAGGCGCAACGCATCCTACATCAGGTGCAGGAGGGCATCGAGCGGCCGAAGCCGTCGGTCTCGTTCGAGGTCGGCGAGCAGGTGCGCGTGTCCGATGGCCCGTTCGCGTCCTTCAATGGTACGGTCGAGGAAGTCGACGAGGGGCGTTCGCGCCTCAAGGTGGCGGTGTCGATCTTCGGCCGCGCCACGCCAGTCGAATTGGAATTCACACAGGTGGAGAAGCTGTAGGCTGACGACAAAGAGCAAAAGCGACGCACGGACTTTTATTTATCATCTGTATCTGTCGTCCGTCGTCTGTAATCCGTCATCCAATCGTGGGAGGTGAGGCGGTCGCCAGCCGTCGATATCCGCACCACTAATAGGAGTAGAAAGCATGGCGAAAAAAATCACCGGTTACGTCAAGTTGCAGGTGCCGGCGGGGGCGGCCAATCCGTCGCCGCCGATCGGTCCCGCGCTCGGCCAGCGCGGCCTCAACATCATGGAATTCTGCAAGGCGTTCAACGCGCAGACCCAGAAGATGGAGAAGGGCGCGCCGATTCCCGTCACCATCACGGTCTACGCCGACCGTTCCTTCACCTTCGAACTGCGCACGCCCCCGGTGTCGCACTTCCTCAAGAAGGCGGCGAAGCTCGAGAGCGGCTCGAAGACGCCGGGCCGCGATTTCGCGGGCTCCGTGACCAAGGCGCAGGTGCGCGAGATCGCCGAGCAGAAGATGAAGGACTTGAACTGCGACACGATCGAGGCGGCCATGCGCATGATCGAAGGATCCGCCCGCTCGATGGGACTTGAGGTGAAAGCATGAGCACGCTGGGAAAACGCACGATCAAGGCGCGCGAAGGCGTCGATCGCGAAAAGCTGTATCCGCTCCAGGAGGCCGTGAAGATGGTCAAGGAGCGCGCCAAGGCCAAGTTCGACGAGACCGTCGAAGTGGCGATGAATCTCGGCGTCGATCCCCGCCATGCCGACCAGCAGGTGCGCGGCGTCGTCAATCTGCCGAATGGTTCCGGCCGCTCCGTGCGCGTCGCGGTGTTTGCGCGCGGCGCCAAGGCCGACGAAGCCAAGGCTGCCGGCGCCGACGTGGTCGGTGCGGAGGATCTGGTCGAGAAGGTCAATGGCGGCCA
>DATJYT010000481.1:0-2417 GCA_035499475.1 Xanthobacteraceae bacterium
ATGCATCGTTACTGTATGGCGATGTCGGCGGCCTTGATGACGGCCGCCCATTTTCTGATCTCGCTCCCGACGAACTTCTGCAGGTACGCAGGCGACCGGCGATCCGGCGCGACGATTTCTGCTCCGACCTGCCTAAAGCGCGCCTGGACGGCGGGCGTATCGAGGGCCGCAATGGCGGCGGCGTTGAGCTTGCGGACGATCGGCGGCGGCGCATCCTTAGGTAGAAATATGCCAGACCAGCCGGTGTCTTCAAAATTTGCGAGGCCTTGCTCGCCCGCACTGGGGTACGCCGGCAGCAGCTGCGAGCGGTCTTTCGAAAGCAGTGCAATCGCCTTCACCTGCTTGCTCTCGATGTATCCCACCGCGGCGGTGGCGCTCGGGCAGAGATAGTCGATGCGGCCCGCAACCAAGTCCCGTATCATGGGGCCGAACCCGCGATACGGAACGTGGGTGACGCTGATGCCGGCCGCCGCATTGAACAAGGCACAGGACAAATGGTTAGGTGACCCGATTCCTGCCGAGCCGTAATGCATCGCCGCCTGATTGGCTTTCGCATAGGCGATGAATGCCTTGAGATTATCGACAGGCAGGTCCTTGCGGGCGATCAGGATGAAACGGACCTGCCAGAGCAGGGCGACCGGCGTGAAATCTTTTGCAGCGTTGTACAGTGGAGATTTGTAGAGCGTCTGGTTCTGGGCTTGGGTGCCGAGAGTACCGATCAGGAACTGATAACCGTCGGCAGGCGCCCTCGCCACGCGGGCCGCGCCGATCATGCCGCCCGCGCCGGCGACGTTCTCGACGATTACCGGCTGGCCCAGCAGTTCGGACAGCCGTGACGCGACCACGCGTCCGAGCAAGTCGGGGGCACCGCCAGGAGTGGTCGGAACCACCATGGTCACCGGACGGGCCGGCCAATCCTGTGCGGCGACGGGCGCGGTCATCAGCGCCAAAACCATGACGGCCGCGACGAATTTGATTGTGGGCATGCACAGCCTCCTTGGTCGCATCGCGCATCTGAAAATGCGCTAGATCGAATTGACGCCTCGAACGGCCCAAGCCCTTGCGGTCAGTCGAATTGCACCGTCGCGATCGATCGGAAGCGTGGCGCGAAGGTGGTCGCGCAACTTTGATCTCCGCTGGTCGGAGAGGCTGCTACAATAGGTCGGCGCGGAACCTTGGCCGCCCAGAAATGGCAACCAGTATTCGTCGAAATTCGCGAACACGGTCGGCACGTCGATGGTGCGGCACTCACACCGATCGAAGCCGCCACCTTCCAACAGCGTCAGCAACGGCTCCGGCTTGCACATCGAGAACCGCCGGGCCTCGTCGAGCGTCAGGGCATCGGTATCGAGGGCAACCGCGGCATCCCAGAAATATCGCATCAACTGCATTTTGCCGGCGTAATCCCAGACATAGAACGCAGCGGTGCCGCCGGCACGCAGTGCGCGCCGCATTTCCGCAATGACCTTTTGCGGATGCGAAACGAAATTGAGCACGAGGCCGGACACGACGGCATCGAATGCACCGTCCGGGAACGGCATCGCCTCGGCGTTTCCGGACTCGAAATTCGCGCGCGGATCGCGCGACTGCCGTCTCGCATGGGCGATGAAGCCTTCGGATGAATCAATGCCTGTAACGCCGATCGGGGCCGCGCGCGAAAGAATGACTTCGGTCAAAACACCGGTGCCGCAACCGACGTCGAGCCATCGGCCCCGGCTCGGCAATGCAAGCCAATCGATGAAAGCGCTTGCGACGGACCGGCTCCAGCGGCCGACGTAACCTTCGTAGGCCTCTCCTACTTGGAAGACATCGGGGCGCTGAATTTGCGGCATGATTGGTTTGTTCTTTGGCTCTACCCGCGCGCGGTCGGAATGACGGAACAGATAAGTTCCGCCGATACAACCAAAGCCGTAACACGTAGGCGGGGTCGGTGGGGCAGCTCCGAAGCTGAAGACCGCAACGTCAGTTAACTTGATCGGCACCGAGAACGGTCTGGTGGCATCCACCACGAACATGATGATGGCGGTCAGATCGGTCGTGCCGGCGTTGAAGATTTCTATCGAGCATCTCGACCATATGCCCCTTCATGGTGTGATCGGCTTCGACGGCGGCGTCCTCTGGCCAAATTTCGGCGCCGACACAGCAGGACTAGGAGCCGAAATGGCAATGAATCGGATTCGTGGCCCCGTCATTCACGCCCGCACGTAGGCGTAACCCTGGTCCTCGAGTTCAGCAATTCGGACGACCCCAGCCGGCACGAGCCGTGCTTCTGGAATGATCGTGATCTGCTTTCCCTCGCGTTTCTCCATGGTCATCTTCGTGTTGTTGCAGCCGGAGAGTACGACATTGGGATCGACCTTGCGCAACTCGGCGATCTGTTGCTTCACCTGCGAAGTATCGTCACGGAACATGTTCAG
>DATJYT010000482.1:0-2405 GCA_035499475.1 Xanthobacteraceae bacterium
GACAGTCAGCGCAACGGATGCCTCCGTTGTCAGGAGAAGGAAGGTAAACGTCTCCTCGAGGTAAAGTCGGACCGTCTTGTCATCATGGCTCAGGTAGCCGATCGATACATCCTCGCCGACATAGAGGCCGAAATCACCACCACGGGTGGTGAGTACGAAGGCGCCGGAAATCGCCGGAGCCCAGATGATTTGGCCGTCCACCAGGCGCTTGACGTGCTCCAGGACTGGATAGCCGTGGTCGCTGGCCTCGCTCAGTCCCGTGTAGGCATCGGCGCTCAGCAACACTGAATAAGGGCCATTGACGCCGACAAGCCGCAACTGGCTGAGCGCCTGGGCGACGGCGTCCGGGTAGGCGCGTATGTCGGTCGGAAGCGGCATCAATGGATTGCTGGTTCCCGAGCGGATGCCGCCGATGCCGGCGGCGGCGTAGCCCTCGAAAATCGCCCGGTCCTCCGCAAAGGCCAAAAGCCGCGCTGCATCTTTCGCCGGCTGCCAGTCGGAATCGTTGGCGCCGCGCTCCACGTCGTCGATCTGTTGGCGTTCGAGCACGAACGGGACCCGTAGCTCGACGAGCGCACTGACCTCACGCTGTCGCGCCAGAATTCCGTCTCCCGGCGCCGCGACGTTGCGCACATGGCCGGTGCCGACGGCGGAGAGAGCAACGCCGCTCGGCCCCTGCACGTCGACGACGCGCCGGCCGGCGAGGTAGCGTTTGACGGTGCGCGAGGTTTCCTCCTCGATCTGAGACCAGGCCGCGTCGGATATCGGGGCAAGCTCGCGGTGAAGGTTATTCATGAGGCGGGGTCTCCTTTGAGGGAACCGATGGCGAGCGAGCCGGCTCGTTTCGGCTGCGGCGCCACAGGGGCGGGCTCCGAAAGCTCATGCCCAGCCGGCGCAGCGTCGCCGACGACGTTTTCTAAAAAAGTCGCGGACGGCACGAAGAACAGATTTCCGGTCTTCGCGACGCTGAAATCGAGCAAACGATCGTAATTGCCGGGAGGACGACCTATGAACATATTTTCCAGCATCTGTTCGATCGTTCGCGGCGAACGCGCGTAGCCGATGAAATAGGTGCCGAACTCCTTCTCGGCGACACGACCGAACGGCATGTTGTCGCGGATGATCTTGATTTCCCTGCCGTCCTCAACGATCGTCGTCAGCGCGTTGTGGGCGGACGTGGGTTTCACGGCGTCATCGAGTTCGATATCAGAAAGCTTCGTGCGGCCGATAATGCGCTCCTGTGCTTCGGTGGACAACGCGTTCCAACCAGCCACGTCATGCAAATATTTTTGCACGATCACGTAGCTGCCGCCCGCGAAACGGACGTCTTCGGCGCCCACATAAGCGGCATCGATCGCGGTCTGCGCCGTCGGGTTCTCCGTGCCATCGACAAAGCCGATGAGATCGCGGTCGTCGAAATAGCGAAAACCGTGCACTTCGTCGACCACCGAGACCACCTCGCCAAGCCGGGCCATGATCTGCGTTGCCAGTTCGAAACAAAGGTCCATGCGCTTGGCACGAATATGAAAGAGGAGATCGCCCGGCGTGGCCACGGCATGGCGCGTGCCGGCCCTGATCTCCCGAAAAGGATGCAGTTCCGCCGGCCGCGGTTGGCCAAAGAGCCCGTCCCACGCGTCAGAGCCAATTCCCATCACGCAGGACAGGTCTCCCTCGATGTCGCGGAAGCCGACCGCGCGCAGCAGTGCCGGAAGGTCGCCGCAAAACGACCGGACCGCCCCGCGACTTGCGCCGTCCGAATTGATCGTCGCGACGAGAAAGATCGCCGCGCGGGTCAAAGCTCGAACCACCTCCTGCGGCACAGGAGGCAAGCCGGATTGGGCGCCGGGCGCGGTCAATGAATCTCACTCCGTCGATGACGCCGGCCTAAGCGAGGGCATCTTTCACATGCCTAACATTGCGGAATTGCGACGAAAAAGACAACTAACCGGCGTGCCCGCACTGGGCCAGCGCGACCGTCCGAATTGGCACCGCAGTACTCATTCGAGCTTCACGTTCGCCGCCTTGATGACCTCGCCCCATTTGACCGAGTCCTTGCGCAAATATTCGGCAAAGGCATCGAGCGGCCCCGGGACCGGCTGCACTGCAAAGGGCTCAAGATACTTCTTCTGAAATTCGGGCTCGCTGACGATCTTTTGCACGTCGGCGTTGACCTTCTTGATGATGTCGGCCGGCGTGCCCGCGGCGGCAAACAACCCGAACGATACGCTCGCCTCGTATCCCGGAACGGTCTCGGCGATGGTCGGCACGTCGGGAAACTGCGGCACCCGCTTCTCGCTTCCGAAAGCGAGCATCTTGAGCTTTCCGGCGCTCACCGAAGTCAGCGCCACGGATGGTCCCATAATCACCGCGTCGATGTGTCCGGCTATCACGTCGGTCAGGGCGGG
>DATJYT010000483.1:0-7622 GCA_035499475.1 Xanthobacteraceae bacterium
CCAACCGAGCTACTACGTCTATCGCCTGACGTGGCGCGGTCATGTCGAGACCGGGCTCGCCGCAGTGGCGTCAATCGCCGACTATGCGAGCAACCGCATCCGCAAGCACGAGCACACGACCCCCGCCAAGGAAGACGACCGGGTGCGCCAGATCGAGGCGGTCAACGCGCAGACCGGGCCGGTCATGGTCGGCTATCCGACCTCGCCGCAAATCACCGCCATGCTGGCGCGCGCCGCGACCGGTGTCCCGGCGTTCGATGTGACGGCCGATGATGGCGTACGTCATCAGCTTTGGGTCATCAGCGATGATCAAACGATCGATGCGCTGACGCGCGCGTTTGACGCCATGCCGGCGATCTACATTGCTGACGGCCACCACCGCTCCGCCGCGGCCGCCCGCGTCGCGGCCGCACGGGGTGGCAACGGCTCACACCGTGATTTTCTCACCGTGCTGTTTCCGCAAGATGAGATGACCATCCTCGACTACAACCGCGTGCTGCGCGACCTCAACGGTCACAATCCCGAAGCCGTGCTGGCAAAGTTGCGCGAGCGTTACACGGTCGAGTCGAGCGATCGACCGGTCCGCCCCACCAGCGCCGGCGAAGTGGGCATGTACCTTGCCGGGCACTGGTATCGCCTCACGCTGCAGCCCAACGCCATGGCGAAGGCGGCGCAATCGGCCGATCCGATCGACCGGCTGCCGATCACGCTCGCCACGCGCAACATTATCGAGCCGATTTTCGGCATCACTGATCCGCGCACCGACAAGCGTATTGACTTCGTCGGCGGCGGTCGCGGGCTCGGCGAGCTGGAAAAGCTGGTGTCGTCAGGCCAGATGGCGGTCGCGTTCGCGCTCTACCCGACGCAGATGAGCGACCTCATGGCGGTCGCCGACGCTGGCGCGATCATGCCGCCGAAGAGCACCTGGTTCGAGCCGAAGCTTGCCGACGGCGCGGTCAGCCACGTGCTGGACTGAGAAAAAGGTGAATAGCGAATAGACGTCTCCTATTCACTATTCGCCACTCGCTATTCGCGCCTTCCGTTACTGAAGATTCAATGCCACGAAGCGCGTTTCGCCGTCGGCATTAGACACCAGCAGCACCGCGATCTTCTTGCCCTGGGCCTTGAGCTCGTCGATGCGCGTTTTCAGGTCTGCCGGATTGCCGACAGCCTGATATTGCACTTCGACAATGACGTCGCCGGGCGAAAGGCGCTTGTCGGGCGCGGAATTGTCGACGCTCGGATCGACACCGGTGACGACCACGCCCTTCACGCTGTCCCTGATCTTGAACTTCTTTTTGACGTCATCGGTCAGGCTTGAGAGCTCGAGCCCCAGCGTCTTCTGGACGACGGATTTTTGCTCCGGCACTGCATCCTTTTTCGTATCCGCCGCCGCGACCTTGTCGGTATCCTGAAGCCGGCCGATCTTGACCTGGTGGGTCTCTTCCTTGCCCTTGCGGATGACGACAACGTCGACCTGCTTGCCAACTGGCGTATCGGCGACGACGCGCGGCAGATCGCGCATCTCCTTGATGTCGTGGCCGTCGAACTTGACGACGACGTCGCCCGGCTCGATGCCGCCCGGCTTGGCCGGGCCCTTGTCATCGACGCCGGCGACCAGCGCGCCGTGCGGCGGTTTGATGCTCAGGCTCTCGGCGATGTCGTCGGTGACCTGCTGGATTTTCACGCCGAGCCAGCCGCGGCGCGCTTCGCCATATTGGCGGAGCTGATCGATGACCGGCATGGCGCTATCGGACGGCACGGCAAAGCCGATGCCGATCGAGCCGCCCGACGGCGATATGATCGCGGTGTTGACGCCGATGACTTCGCCGTTGAGATTGAACAGTGGCCCGCCGGAATTGCCGCGGTTGATGGCGGCGTCGGTCTGAATGTAGTTGTCGTAGGGCCCGGAATTGATGTCGCGGTTGCGCGCCGAGACGATGCCGGCGGTCACGGTGCCGCCGAGGCTGAACGGGTTGCCGATGGCGATAACCCATTCACCAAGCCGCAGCTTGTCGCTGTCGCCGAACTTCACCGCCTTGAGCGGCTGTTCGGGATGCACGCGCAGCAATGCGAGATCGCTCTTGGTGTCTTTGCCGACCAGTTCTGCCGGGAGCTTGGTGCCGTCGTTGAGGATAACGTTGATTTCGTCGGCGTCGGCGATGACGTGATTGTTGGTCACCACCAGGCCGGAGGGATCGATGATGAAGCCAGAGCCCAGCGAGTTGATGCGGCGCGGCGAACGGTCCGCGTTGTCACCACCGCCCCCGCCCTGACCACGGCGGTTCTTGAAGAACTCGTCGAAAAACTCCTCCATGGGCGAGCCCGGCGGCAGATTGGGCATGCCACTGATATGAGCTTCGACCTTCTGCGATGTCGAAATGTTAACAACGGCGTCGATGACCTGCTCGGCAACGTCGGCGATGTTCTCCGGTCCCCGCGCCGCCGCCGGCCGCACCGGCAGAGCGAAAACCACCGCCGTGAGCGCCGCTGCGGCCACGCCGCTGCGCGCGATTTTAAAGAAAGAGCAAGAAGTTAGATGGCGAGACATGGACGTCAGCGCTCCTGAAAGGGGACTCAAGTTGAACAGAAACTGCGCCGGCCTCGCCGTCAACGCAAGACCTACGCCACCGGCCGTTTTATAGGCGGCCCCGATTGGGGCGGAAAGGCGACCCCGCGGCCTCAGCCGCGTGCAGAATGATGTCGCCCGAAAAGCGTTCCCGCCCGGCCTCTCCAGGAAGACAGGCTTCTATCCTCGCACCAGCCAAACTATCAGCACACCCACCAATGCCGACACGACGCCGGCGATTCGCAATTGCGCGTCCGGCATTTCCAGCGTTGCCGTCATGGCGCGCTTGGCGCCGAGCGGAAACGCTGCGAGAAAGAGACCCTCGATCGCAAAAACGAGACCGACCGCGGCGATAAAATCGGTCATGAACGCGGCTCGGAAACCGATTTACTATTTCGCGGCGCCGTTTACTTGCGGCGGGGTCGGTTTCGGCGGCGCACTCGGCGCAGCTGCATCGCCCCCCTCACTCGCGCCCTTACCGGTCTGATCGCCGAAATAGCGGAAGAAATCCGAGTCGGGGCGCAGCACCATGCGCGTATCGCCGTGCTCCATGCTGCGTTCATAGGCCTGCATCGAGCGATAGAAGGCGAAAAAATCCGGATCCTTGCCATACGCCTCGGCAAAGATGCGATTGCGCTCACTGTCGCCCTGGCCGCGGATTTGCTCCGACTGTTGATTGGCTTCCGCCAGCAACACGGTGACATCGCGATCGGCCTTGGCGCGTATCTCCTGGCTCTTTTGGCTGCCTTGGGCGCGGAATTCCGCCGCTTCGCGCTGGCGTTCGGTCTGCATGCGCTGATAGACGGCCTGGCTGTTCTGCTCCGGCAGGTCGACGCGGCGGATGCGCACGTCGATGATATTGATGCCGAACGGCTGCGCGTCACGGTTGAGCTGATCGCGCATCTGCATCATGAGTTCCTCACGCTTGTTGCGCACCGCGTCAGCGAGTGTGGCCGCACCGAGAACACGGCGCAGCGCTGAGTTCAGCAGGATCGCAAGCTGCGTGTTGGCGCCGTCGGGACCGACCGTCTGATAGAACTTCAGCGCATCGACAATGCGATAGCGAGCGAAGGCATCGACCACCAGCCGCTCACCGGCCTGGGCGACACCGGCGCTCTCCCTGTCCTGACTCGAAGCGATCACTTCCTGCGCGGGCGATTCGATGGCGAGGATGCGCTTATCGATGTAGATGACACTATCGATGAAGGGCACTTTGACGTTGAGTCCCGGCTCGGTGATGACGCGCACGGGCTGGCCGAGCCGCACCACGAGAGCCTGCCGGGTCTGATAGACCGTGAAGAAGGTACTGTAGCTGATGATGACAGCGATGAGCAGCACGACCGCAACCGCGCCGCCGAGGAG
The DNA here is from genome assembly GCA_035499475.1 of Xanthobacteraceae bacterium. GTDB lineage: Bacteria > Pseudomonadota > Alphaproteobacteria > Rhizobiales > Xanthobacteraceae > BOG-931. The sequence goes on from DATJYT010000483.1 coordinate 3,932, forward strand.
ACCGGGCTTCATTGTTTGGCTCCCGCGGCTGGTGCTTGTTGCTGCGTCGACTGCGGCAGACCGGGAAGCGGCAGATAGGGCACCACGCCCGGTCCGCTTTGCGGGCCGGTGTCGATGATCGTCTTGTCGGTGGAGCCAAGGATGCGCTCCATGGTTTCCAGATAGATGCGTTGACGCGTCACATCGGGCGCCTTCTTGTATTGATCGTAGACTTGCAAGAACCGCGAGGTCTGGCCCTTGGCATCGGCGACGGTCTGCTCGCGGTAGGCCTCTGCGTCTTGAATGATCTTGGCGGCGCGGCCGCGGGCCTCGGGCACGACGCGATTGGCGTATGTCTGCGCCTCGTTCTGAAGACGCTCAAGATCGGAGCGCGCCGCCTGCACGTCGCGGAAAGAATCGATCACCTGCGTCGGCGGATCGACCTTCTGAAGCTGCACCTGCTGCACCAAAATGCCGGCGCCGTAATTGTCGAGCGTGCTTTGCATCAACTCTTGCACGGCAGTCTCGATGGTTTGCCGCGCGCCGGTGAGGATCGGCTGAATGTTCGAGTGCCCGATCACCTGTCGCATGGCGCTTTCGGCGACCGCCTTCACGGTGCCTTCCGGATTCTGGATGTTGAAAAGATAATCGCCGACACCGTTCGGCTTGACCTTCCACAGCACCGAGAAATCGACGTCGACGATATTCTCGTCGCCGGTCAGCATCAGGCTCTCTTCGGGGACGTCGCGCACCGTCGTGCCGCGGCGCATGTCCTCGGCGACCCGCATGCCGATGTCGGTCTTGTTGACCCGCAGCGCCTGCGGCGTGAGCACGGTCTCGATCGGATAGGGCAAATGATAGTTGAGCCCAGGCTGCACTTCGCGCGTGAATTTGCCAAACCGCAGCACGACGCCAAGCTCATCGGGCTCGACGCGGAAGAAGCCCGAAAAACCCCACAGCACGACCGCCGCCGCCGCGATCAGGGCGATGCCGCGGCCGCCGAAATTGCCCGGCAGCAGCGAACGCAACTTGTCCTGGCCGCGGCGCAGGAAGTCTTCGAGATCGGGCGGTCTCGGCCCTTGCGATTGCGGCCCCGAGCCCCACGGTCCCTTCGACCCGGAACCCCACGGGCCGCCGGATTGGTTGCTCCACGGCATAGATGTCTCCTGACGGCCGGGACGCCGGCCCTGGTTTCGGGGGGTTATAGGGGAGCGCTCTCTCCCTTACAACGCGCAGTTATGCCGCGCGAACCGGGCATATTTCGGCGCCGATTTAGCGCTCGTAGGTCACGAATGCGAAAGCGGCTTCATCTTCCGGACCAAGCCCGTGTTCGGCGCGTGCGGTTTCGTGCCACACCTTTGGATCGATTGCAGGAAATCGCGCATCGCCATCGACACGCTTACGGACATGAGTGACCGCAAGGCGTGTCGCCAACGGCATGGCTTGGGCATAGATATCGGCGCCGCCGGCGATGACGATCGAGCCGACATTGCGCCGCAACGCGTCGCCGCGTGCCGTGGCGATTGCGGCCTCAAGACTTGGCGCGACGACGATGCCGGGCGCCGTATACGCGGGATCGCGGGTCATCACGATGGTGGTGCGACCTTTGAGTGGCTTGCCGATCGACTGATAGGTCTTCCGCCCCATCACGACGGGCTTGCCCATGGTCATCGCCCGAAAATGCTGCATGTCGGACTTGAGCCGCCACGGCAGCGCGTTGCCGCGGCCGATAACGCCGTTCTCGGCAACGGCGGCGAGGAGAATGATGTCCATGCCTACACCGCGACCGCGGCCTTGATGTGCGGATGCGGATCGTAGCCTTCAAGCACGAAATCCTCGTAGCGCAGCGCGAATAAATCCTTGGCTGCCGGATCGAGCCGCATGGTCGGCAGCGGCCGCGGCTGCCGCGTGAGCTGCAAGCGCGCCTGCTCCAGATGGTTGCGATAGAGGTGCGCGTCGCCGAGGCTGTGAATGAACACGCCCGGTTTGAGCCCGCTGACCTGAGCCACGGCTATCGTCAGGAGGGCGTAAGAAGCGACATTGAACGGCACGCCGAGAAAGACGTCGGCCGAGCGCTGATAGAGTTGGCACGATAGCGCGCCATCGGCGACGTTGAACTGGAACAGGCAATGGCACGGCGGCAGCGCCATGCCGTCGACTTCGGCCGGGTTCCACGCCGTCACGATTAGCCGGCGCGAATTCGGGTTGCGGCGGATTTCGGCGAGCACATTGGCGAACTGGTCGATGCTGCGTCCGTCCGGCGCCGGCCACGAGCGCCACTGCCGGCCGTAGACCGGGCCGAGATTGCCGTTCTCGTCGGCCCATTCGTCCCAGATGGTGACGCCATGCTCGTTGAGATATTTGACGTTGGTATCGCCGCGCAGGAACCAAAGCAGCTCGTAGATGATGGATTTGACGTGCAGCTTCTTGGTGGTGACGAGCGGAAAGCCGTCGGCCAGGTCGAACCGCATCTGATGACCGAAGATCGAGCGGGTGCCGACGCCGGTGCGATCGCGCTTTTCGATGCCCTCTTCGAGCACACGTTCCATGAGGTCGAGATATTGGCGCATGATCCGGCTTCGGCGATTTCACTTGAGTCGCGCACTCAGCTTATCGGCAAATGATGAGCGAACGAAGCATCCGCAAGGCCGCTGTGGACCGCGTCAGACCGCCCCGATCATGCCGAGCACAGCCGCCACCCCGAAAACCCAGAGCGGATGGATCCGCACCCAATAGCAAATGACCGCGGTGGCAAGCGTTATCGCAGCGCCGATCCAGTTATAGTCGGCGGCGCTGGCCACCACCGTGGCGCTCGCCGCGGTGAGGCCGAGCGTCACCGGCACCAGGCCGCCGGCCAGGGCGGCGTGCCACGCCGCGCCGCGGAAGCGATCGAAGGTGCGGCCGACGAAATAGGCGAACAGGCAGGTCGGCCCGCACATCGCCAGCGTCGTCACCACCGCACCGACAAGCCCGGCGACGTGATAGCCGATCAAGGTGACGATGATGACGTTCGGGCCGGGCGAGAGCTGCGCCAACGCGAAACTGTCGGTGAACTGCCGGTCGGTCATCCAATGCCGCACCTCGACAACGAGGCGATGCATCTCCGGTATCGCCGAGTTGGCGCCGCCGATGGCGAACAGCGACATCAAGGCGAAATAACCGGCAAGGATGACAAGCGTGCCGGCCTCGTCTTTCATCGCTGCACCCAGGCATAGGCGATGCTCACCGGCACGATCACGATCAGCACCAAAGCCAGCGGCCACTGCATGATGCCGATGGCGACAAACGTCGCGATTGCGATCAACGGCGCGACCACGGCGCGGTCGCGAAACAGCGGCCGCGACATTTTTGCGACGGTTGCCATCAACAGGCCGGCCGCCGCCGCGGCGACACCGACCAGCGCGCGGCGCAGCGCCGGCAGGTCGCCGTAATAGGCGTAGAGCGCGCCGAGAATGATGATGAGCACCATCGGCGGGCCGAGCAGCCCGGCAAGTGCAATCAGGCCGCCCAGCGGCCCGCGCATCCGGGAGCCGAAGATCACAGAGAAATTGACGATATTGGGTCCGGGCAGAAAGGCGCAGAGCGCGTAGGCCTCATTGAACTGCTCGGGCGTCAGCCAACGGCGCTCCTCCACCATCATGCGGCGCGACCAGGCTAGCACGCCGCCGAAGCCCGATAGGGAGATTGTGGCGAAGGCGATAAAGAGCGCCGA
>DATJYT010000484.1:0-11045 GCA_035499475.1 Xanthobacteraceae bacterium
AAAGGCGCAGAGCGCGTAGGCCTCATTGAACTGCTCGGGCGTCAGCCAACGGCGCTCCTCCACCATCATGCGGCGCGACCAGGCTAGCACGCCGCCGAAGCCCGATAGGGAGATTGTGGCGAAGGCGATAAAGAGCGCCGACAGCGTCGGTTCCGGCTGCCGAGGCGAGAGCAGTTTGGGTGACTCTACGGTTTGTCCGGTCAGCGACGGACTTGGCGATGAATCGTTCATGTATTTCGTTTAGCGCCCGCACACACCATCCGCCAGACGCATTTTCGGGTCGCGGCAGCGCTGCTGCTGCGAAATTCGTTCTTCCGCAATCGACGCATCGAGTCTTGTGCCGATGTTTCGACGCGACGAATGAATGCGAAAGTTATTTGTTAGTTCCGGGAACTTTACGTCGAGGTTACTCGAAGAAACTTTCATGACGGAGAATCAAACAATCGTGTTTGCATTCTTGGCTGGTATGCAGCGCGAGACACTTGTCGCGCGCGCGAATGACGTTCATGTGGAACGCAAAGAGAAGAGCAACACGCTCCGCAACCGCTGCGCTGTTTGATCTTCAAATCAACTGCGAAGATTTGGGAACGCTCCAGGATCAATGCTCAACAGGAGATGAGTGACATGAACCTCGTTCCCGCCAAAAAATATCTTTCGCTCGCTTGCGTGGTCGCCGCATTTGCTGCCGTGGGCGCTTCGCCGGCGCTGTCGCAGACGGTCCATCAAAAAACGAAGCAATCGTCCCGGCAGCTTTATCTCTCCGCCCCCGAGGAAGGCAGCATGACGAGAGAACAGGCCCTGCACGATTGCAGCGTCAAAGCTTCGAAATTCAGTAACATGAGCGCGGAATCCGACCAGATGGCCAACTATCGGACCTGCATGTTTCAACATGGTCAGCAGGAATAGCGCCCGGGTCGTGATCAGGCTTTACGAGGAGCCCGGAACATCGCGGGCTCCTCGTCGCCCAACGCGAGCTTGCCCACTACGGACCAATCACTTCCACCAAAGTGCGCAAGAATGTGGTGGCGCGCTCATAAATACCCGGTGCCTCACTCTCGCGGGGCCCGCCGACGGCAAGCGTAAAATCCTTGCCGAGCCGCCTGCGCTGCACGCGCAGCCATAACGATGCGCGCTGCACCGCTTCGGGGTCGGCAATGTCGGCAATCATCAGCGGTTTGCGGTAACGATGTGCGAGTTCGCGTGCGAGGACGGTTCCTGCGGACAAATCCACGCCCGTCGCGTCAACGATGATCATGCAGGCATCGGCATCGCGCACGTTCCACTCCGTCCGTTGCGCGGGATCGGCAAGCGGGGTCCCCCTGAGATTCGGATATTTCGCAAGCACGCCCGGCGGCTGCGGAAAATCCTCCGCCCAGCCGCCCTTCGGGCACCAGCCGCCGTAGTCGATACCGCGCGCCAGCGCCAGGTCGAGCACGGCACGATCGACGCCAGATTGCCCGCCGGAATAAAGCTTCATTGGGCTGCCGTCAGGCTGACTTCAAAAGGCAACCATACGATTTCGTGCAGATCGACATCAAAGCCCGCGATAGACCCAAGCGCGGCGGCCCGGCAATCTGCCGTTCGAGGGGCCGACCGGCTATCCGCCGGTCATCAATCCCGAGACCGCAAAAGCGACCGGGATCACATTGCCATGGAATTTCATCGCAAGGCCGCGGAAAAATCACTACCTTCCTCCTTGTGCCTGCCCTGCAGCAGACCGCCAATCGATCGTGCGCATTGAGCCGCGGCACGGGCTCAGCGTAGTTTGCTGACATGCCGGTTGTCGCCGCAATCTTCGCCGCCCTTACCTGGCTCGGCCGTCAGCGCGCGCGGGCCATCGCGGCAGTGGTATTCATCGCCATCCTGGTGCCGCCGCTCGACGCGCTGGTGAAGCCCTACGTCACCGAGGCGATTTTCGCACTGCTGTGCCTCGCCTTCGTCCGCGTCGATACCACCGCGCTGCAGTCGTGCGTGCGAAAGCCCGCTTTGGTGATCGCCGCCACGGCATGGACGATGCTGGCGCTGCCGATCCTGTTCGGCGCGAGCTCGCTCGCGTTTCATCTCGACACGCGGTCGCCCGACCTCTTTCTAGCGCTGATGCTGCAGGCCGTCGCCTCGCCGATGATGTCAGCGCCGGCATTCGCGGCACTGATGGGGCTTGATACGACGCTCATTCTGAGCACGCTCGTCGCCGGTACCGCGATAACGCCGTTCTCGGCGCCGCTGTTCGCGTACGTCTTTGTCGGGCCGGCCTTGACACTGTCGCCGCTCGCACTCGGCATCAAGCTCTTTGCAATTCTTGTCGGTTCGCTGGTCGTGGCACTGCTCGTCCGCCGCTTCGCCGGCCCTGCCGCAATCCGTCGCTACAACGATCAGGTCGACGGCCTTAACATCCTGCTCGTTTTCTTCTTCGTCGCCGCGGTGATGGAAAATGTCGGCAGCCGTTTCTTGTCCGATCCGTGGGACATGGTCGGACTGACCGCGCTCGCTTTCGCGGTGAACTTCGCCGTGCTCGGCCTCAGCGCGCTCATCTTTGCACCGGCGGGACGCGAACGCGCCTTTTTGATCGGGCTTGTCTCCTCACAGCGCAACATGGGCTTGATGCTGGCGGCGACAGGCGGTGCGGTGCCGGACTTCACCTGGCTTTATTTCGCGCTGGCCCAGTTCCCGCTCTATCTCGCGCCGCTTCTGCTGACGCCACTGGCGCAGCGGCTGAAGATCAGCGCCGCCAGACAGGCCGCTTGACCGACATTATTCAATCGAACCGTGCTCGCGAAACTTAGCGATCTCGCTGTTCGAATATCCGAACTCCTTGAGCACCTCGTCGGTGTGCTCGGCGAATTCCGGCGTGCGCGTCTTGAGCGTGCTGCCGGTGCGGCTCAGCGTGAACGGCTGGCGCGGCAGCGTCATCGGCTTGCCGTCGGCCGCCGTCACCGTCTGCGTTAGCTTCATGTGCTTCGCCTGCGGATCGCCGTAGGCCTGCTCGATCGTATAGATCGGCCCGCCCGGGACTTCCGCGGCGTCAAGCTTGGCGAGTACGGTGGCGGTATCCATCTCGGCGATAATCGCGGCGATCATGCCATTGACTTCCTTGCGGCGGGCCCGACGCGCCTCACGGGTCGCGAAATCCGGGTGGCTGATCCATTCCTCGCGGCCGAGCGCCTTGCACAGCCGCGGCCACATCGCCGGCATGGGTGCAACGTTCACATAGCCGTCCTTGGTCCTGTAGGCGTTGGTCGGCACACCGCTCGGATGTTCATTGCCGACCTGCTTCGGCACCACGCCGTCGACCAGATAGCGCGCCGCTTGCAGGTCGAGCATGAACGTCTGCGATTCGAGGAGCGAGGTCTGTACCCATTGCCCCTGGCCCGACTTCTCACGCTCCAACAGCGAAGTGAGAATGCCGTTCGCCGCGAACAGGCCGGTGACGATATCGGCGATCGGAATGCCGACGCGCATCGGGCCGCGGCCCGGTTCGCCGGTTACCGACATCAGGCCGCTCATGCCTTGCAGCACCTGATCGACGCCCGGTCGATCCTTGTACGGTCCGTCCTGGCCGAAGGCGGAAATGCTGGTCAAGATGATGCGCGGATTTTTTGCTCTCAAGGTCTCGTAGTCAAAGCCCAACCGGGCCTTCACATCGGGGCGAAAGTTTTCCACCAGCACATCGGCCTTCTCGACCAAACGATAAAGAATCGAACGGCCCTCATCGCTGCGCAAATTCAGGGCGATGCCGCGCTTGTTGCGGTGCTTGTTCTGGAAATCGGCTTCGTGACGCCCGGAAATATCGTCAGGATCGCCTGGCCGTTCGATTCGGATGACGTTGGCGCCCCAGTCAGCGAGCTGGCGCACACAGACCGGGCCGGCGCGCGCATGTGTCAGATCGAGAACAACGAGATTTTCCAGAGCATGCGAAGCAGGCTGATACATTGCTTTCGACTTTATTCCGTCATGATCGCCTTGGCGCGCGGGATCAGGCTTCTCGGCGTCATCAGGACTTTTGCCACGGTGTCCTGAAGCTCGACGCCGTGGATCGGGTTGACTTCGAGCTTCGCCGCATTCGCGGCGGCCAGAAAGTCAGGATCCTTGAGCGTGGCGTCGAAGGCGTCGCGCAACGCCTTGACCCGATCGGCCGGCACATTCGGCGCGGTCGCCATCGGCTTGCCGAGCGTGTCGCCCGCAGCAACAAGCCTTATGATTTTGAGATCGTCGTCGCTGCGCGCGAGTTCCTGCACCGAGGGAACGTCGAGGTCCTCGGCCTTGGGTTCGGTCTGCACCAGGATGTTGATCTTCTTGTCCCTGATCCAGTCCGGATTGAGCGACTTCCAGCTATCCCACGAATTCGATACCGCGTCGACCTCGCCGCGCTCCATCGCCACCACCATTGTGCTGTTGCCCTGGTAGCCGGCGACGATCTTGAGCTTTGTGCCGAGCACCTCATTGAGCAGGCGCGGAAAGATGTAGGTCGCGGCGCCGGGATTGGATCCGGCGATCAGCAATTGCCGGTGACGTGCCTCATCGATGGTCGTCACGCCCGTGGTGTGCCACACCGCCAACGTCTCCGGGCTGGTACCGATGGTGCCGAGCCAGGAGAACTTGTTGGCGTCGTACTGCACGCCCGAAACACCGACGGCCTGTACTGCGATCAGCGTATCGGGAAACATGCCGATCGCCGTGCCGTCCTGCGGCGCAAGCGAGTACATATAGTTGGCCATCTTGATGCCGCCGGCGCCGACCATGTTCTGCGGCACCAAGGTCGGGTTGCCCGGAATGTGCGCTTTCATGAAGCGCGACAACAGCCGCGCTTCGAAATCATAGCCGCCACCGACATTAACGCCGATATAAACGTTGATTGTCTTGCCCCGATAGAAGTCGGCAACGTCCTCGGCGCGCGCTGCGCTCGTACCCCACGCCAGCGTTGCAATGAGGAAAGCCGAGAGGCCTCCGGCAGCGATCCGCCCTTTCGCCGCACATCGAGATACGTTTGGCACCTGCTGCGCTCCTGCCCGTGGCCGTTTCTATATCCATTGACCGGGCGACCTCCACCCGGCAACATCGGCAGCACAAGAAGAAACATGTTGCTCATTCCAGGGAGGAAGACAATGCAGCGAATTCTCGCTCTGCTGGCGGCTGGCGTCTGCGCCGGAATGCTCGCCGGATCGGTACCCGCGCAGGCAGCGCCGGACATGTCGCTTTCGCGTTTGAACTGCGGCACGCCGCAGCCGCCGATCGCCGTCAACCAGCGCTTCTCGGATATTTTCGCGTACGGCGACCTGAAGCTTCAGTTCGTCTATAGCTGCTACCTTATCAAGCACGGCGATCAGTACCTGCTTTGGGATACTGGCCACGCCATGACCACGCCGAACGTGGCGCCGAAAGTGAGCTTGGTCGACCAGCTGGCGCAGATCAATGTGAAGCCCGAGCAGATCACCTATGTGGGCATCAGCCATTATCATGCCGATCACACCGGCCAGGTCGGATCATTCCCGAAAGCGACCTTGCTTATCGGCAAGGGGGACTGGGACGCGATCACCAGCCCAAAGCCGGCCGAAGGCGTCAACTTCGCGCCGTTCGCGAATTGGAGCAAAGGCGAAGGCAAAGTCGAACCGCAGCCGGTCGACAAGGATGTGTTCGGCGACGGCAGCGTGATCATGCTGTACACGCCCGGCCACACGCCGGGCCATCACAGCCTGCTGGTCAAGCTGCCGCAGATGGGCAATGTCCTGATCAGCGGCGACGCCGTGCATTTCCGCGAAAACTACGACACCGACGGCGTGCCGTCCTTCAACTATGATCGCGCCGAGACCATCGCCTCGATCGAACGGATCAAAAAGATCGTCGCCAACGAAAAAGCGACCCTCATCATCCAGCACGACGCCCGCGACGTCGACAAGCTGCCGGCGTACCCGGCGGCGGCGAAATAAGCACGCCGCATACCGCCTCGGTGAATCCGCAGCGCACATTATCGCACCCTCTCCTCCATGGGAGAGGGTGCGATGACAACCGCTTCGCCACTCAGTAGCGCAGAAACTCTCGGCGTTCGTTCACCCAAGCCTGCTCATCCGCGACCGCCAGGGCGTCCAGATCTTCGGGCGTCGCGCGGACGTCATCCGCCCATTCGCGCAGCAGCGTGCCACCATTGATGACGTCGATGGCACGCTTGCCGTGCTCGTACTCGTAGGCGAAGTCACGCCAGAGCGGATAGTCCGGATACAAACGGCGGATAGCCTTGAAGGCAAGCGCTTGGATGCGCCAGGGCTTGAATACGTGATGATCGTAGGACGGACCTTCGGTGTGAATCTGCACGCCGTTGCAGAGCCTGCCGGCATGCTTATGGAAAGTGGGCTCGAACCAGCAATCGCGCGTGCGACAACCTTCCAACCACTGCAGCCCGAGCGAATGCATTTCCCTCAAGACGGCCAACGCATCGATATCGGGCGCGCCGAACTGTTCGAGCGGCCGGGTGGTGCCGCGCCCTTCCGACAACGTCGTGCCTTCGACCATCACGGTGCCCGCGTAGGCGCGGGCCATCCACAAATTGGGCGCGTTGGGGCTGGGATTGATCCAGATGCGCTCGCCGAGAGGCCAGCCGAAGCCGGGAGCGGCGTCGGGCTGCCAACCGTCCATCGCAATGACGCGATAGTCGAGGTCGAGCTTGAGCGATTTGACGAACCACGAGCCGAGTTCGCCGAGGGTGAGCCCATGGCGCATTGGCAGCGGCCCCGCGCCGACGAAGCTCTCCCATCCGGCGCGCAGCATCAGGCCTTCTACCGGCCGGCCAACCGGATTGGGCCGATCCAACACCCAGACCGCCTTCCGATGCTGCGACGCAGTCTCGAGAACGTAACGCAACGTGGTGATGAAGGTGTAGATGCGGCAACCCAAATCCTGCAGATCGACCAGGATGACGTCGAACGTGTCCATCATCGCGTCCGTCGGCTTACGCACTTGGCCGTAGAGACTAAAGACCGGAATGCCGTGAACCGGATCATTGAAGTCCGGCGACTCGATCATGTTGTCCTGCTTGTCGCCGCGCAGTCCGTGCTGCGGACCGAAGGCGGCAGCGAGCTTGATGTCGCCGGGGGCGGCTAGCGCATCGAGCGCGTGGGTCAGGTTTTCCGTGACGGACGCCGGATGCGCCAGCAACGCGACGCGCCGGCCCTTGAGCGGCGCGCGGAGCGCCGGTTCGGCGATGAGGCGATCAAGACCAAATTTCATCGGCGTCTTGCCTCAGGACAATTCATACGCAAAGCCATCGGCATGATGAAAGTCCGGCTTTCCCGGCGGGTGCGCCAGCGCCCAGTATGACTTTTGCCCGCTTTGCTCCTCGATCACGACGGCGAGGCCGAGCCGCAACGGCATTTTTTCCGGCAGGTCCATCTGATCCGCCTCGATCGCGCCTTTCAGCGTGTATCCTTCGGCGCCAAAGCTCACCTCGATCTGCGGCGCGCCGATCTCGGCCGCAATGCGCATGCCGCTGCGATAGCCGGTAAACCGATAAGCCGCCCACTGGGTCGAAGGCGCGAAATTGAATTCATAATAGGTCTCTCCGGACACGCCGCGGACGAAGGCCTCGAAGCAGGTGTGGCGCCACAATTCATCGGTCCGCGCCGGCGCGGCCGCGGGCGGCAGGCGTAAATCGCCGATGCTGCCGGTCACCGCATAGGTCAGCACCAGAGTGCCGGCAACTGGCCGTGCGACATCGACCGCGATGCGGGTCACTGCGGAGCAAAGCGAGTTCGGATGAAGCCTCAACGCCCGGCGCATGGCGGCATTGTAGCCGCGGCGTCATGCTTATGACATGCTCGCTGAGGGCGGAAGCGTCGGCGCATCCACTGCCGGCGGTCTAGGGAGAAGGCTTTAATGGACTTCGAGTTGCCGGAAGAGATCCGGCTGTTGCGTGAGACCGTGCGTAAATTCGTCGATCGCGAGCTTATTCCGATCGAGATGCATTCGATCGAGGGCCCCGATCTCAAGCCCGAATTCAAAGCCTCGCTCGAAGCCAAGGCGCGCGAGCTTGGGCTATGGCAGCTCGATACGCCGGCCGAGTTCGGCGGCCAGGGGCTTTCGCTGCTTGCGCTCGCGGTGGTTTGGGAAGAGGTGCACCGCTCGATCGCGCTACCCAACCGCGGCGACGGCGTATTCGGCCCCTCGCCGCGGCCGATCCTGTTGCGGCTCCCCGAGAAGATGAAGCAGCGCTACCTCTATCCGCTGCTGCGCGGCGAAAAGTCCGCAGCATTCGCCCAGACCGAGCCGGAAGCGGGCAGCGATCCGGGCCGCATCAAGACGCGCGCCGTCCGTCAGGGCGATCACTACGTCATCAACGGCTACAAGCAATTCATCTCTCACGCCAAGGGCGCCGATTTCGTCCAGCTTGTTGCCGCCACCGATCCCGAGAAGGGCTCACGCGGCGGGTTGTCGGTTTTCATTGTCGACATGGATTCGCCCGGCCTCTCCATCGTGCGCGGCACGACGCACATGATGGGCGACGTGACCTACGAGATCGCGCTCACCGACGTGAAAGTGCCGGTCGAGAACCTGGTCGGCGAAGAAGGTCAGGGCATGCGTGAAGCGCAGTCGTGGATTTCGCGCAACCGCGTGCATCAGGCGACCCACGGCCTCGGCGTCACCCAGCGCTGCCTCGAAATGATCGGCAAGCACGCGCAGAGCCGCGTCACTTTCGGCGAGCCGCTCGCCAAGCGCCAAGCGGTGCAGTTCGCGGTCGCCGATCTCTACACCCGTTACCAGACCGGGCAGTTGCTGGTGCACCGCACCGCCTGGAAGGTCGACAAGGGCATCGCCAGCCGCCACGACGCCTTCATGGCCAAGATTTATTGCACCGAGCTCGGATTCGAGGCCGCCGACCGCTGCATGCAGTTCCACGGCGCCGCGGGACTGTCGACCGAGCTGCCGATCGAGACCATGTGGCGGCGCTCGCGCAGTTACTTGATCACCGGAGGCCCGGCCGAAATCATGCGCGCCACGCTGGCGCGTGAAGTCTTCAAGATCTATCAGTGACCGAACAGATGAACATCGACCTCAAAGGCAAGCTTGCTCTCGTTACCGGTGCGTCGAAAGGCATCGGCCTCATCGTCGCCAACACCTTGGCGGCCGAAGGCTGCAACCTGCACCTCGCGGCGCGCGACGAAGCGGCGCTCAAGAAAACGGCCGAGCGGCTGCGCAAAGAAAACGGCGTCAAGGTGACGGTGCATCGCCGCGATCTATCGCTCCAATCGGAAGTCGAGGCGCTCGGCGAAGCCTGCAAGGATGTCGACATTCTGGTCAACAATGCCGGCGACATTCCGCCCGGTACGCTCGCCGAGATCGACGCCAAGACCTGGCGTGAGACCTGGGCGGTGAAAGTGTTCGGCTATATCGATCTTACGCGTATCATCTACCCGCAGATGTGCGCGCGAAAGAGCGGCGTCATTATCAACATCATCGGCGCGGCGGCGCGTAACCCGAATCATCGCTACATTGCCGGCTGCTCGGCCAACATCGCGCTCAACATGTTCACCCAGTGCCTCGGCGGCGAAAGCCTGCGGCATGGCGTGCGCGTCGTCGCCGTCAATCCCGGGCCGACGGTTCCCGGCCGCCATCTGCCGCACGTCATGGCGCGCGCCAAGCGACTATTCGGCGATGAGAACCGCTGGCCGGAATTGCACGCCAAATTTCCCGCCGGCCGCGCCGGCAAGGCCGAGGAGGTGGCGGAACTCGTAGTGTTCCTGGCGTCCGATCGCGCCGGCTTCATCAGCGGCACCGCCGTCGACATCGACGGCGGCCATTCCGTGTACCGCGCCGATGCTTAGCGCCTAATCTGGCTTGATGCCGGCGTCGCGGATCGCCTTGCCGTAGCGTGCGTGATCGTAAGCGATCTTCTCGCCGAAGCTTTTGCTGTCGGCGTAGTTGAGATTATAGCCGAGCGGCGCCATTTTCTTCTGTACTTCGGGCATCTGGTCGATCGCGGCGACCTCGCGGCTGACCCGCTCGATGATGTCGCGCGGCGTCTTTGCCGGGGCCGCGACGCCGAACCAGACACTGACATCGAAACCGGGCGCGACGGTTTCATTGACCGTCGGCACATCCGGCAGAATCGGCACGCGCTGCAGCGATCCGACCGCGAGCGGCTTTACCTTGCCGGCCGCGATAAAGGGCATGACCACGTTCGCGGTCGCCCAGATCAGCGGAATCTGTCCGCCGAGGAGATCGTTCAGCGCGGGTGCCGTGCCCTTGTAGGGCACATGCACGATCTCGATGCCGGCCGCGGCATTGAGCATGGCGGCGGCGAGATGATGCGGCGTGCCGATGCCCGGCGTGCCGACGGTGAGCTTGCCCGGATTGGCCTTGGCGTAGGCAATCAAATCCTTGAAGTTCGCGACCGGCAACGAGGAATTCGCGAACAGGAAAAGTGGCGTGGTCGCCATCTGCGCCACCGCAGTGAAGTCGCCGACGACATCGAAGTGCACGTCCTTGTGCAGCCATTTCTGCAGCACCGCGGAGGTCTCGATCTGGAGCATGGTGTGGCCGTCGGGATCGGCCTTGGCGACGGATTCAATGCCGATCGCACCGCCGGCGCCGGGCCGGTTCTCCACCACCCACGGCTGCTTGAGCCGCTCGGCGAGAATGCCGGCAAACACTCGGGCAATGGTATCGACGCCGCCGCCCGGCGCGATCGGCACGACCAGCGTGACCGTGCGCGTGTCCGTCGCGGCCATCTGCGCGCGGACAGCCGAGCCGATATCGGCGGCAAGCGTTGCCGCGACGGCGGCAATCAAAAGGCTTCCGGCGACGCGCATCGTCTCCTCCCCCATTCAGATCATGTTGGCTGCGGCGTGGATCGCCGTCAGCTCCAAACCGTATCCCGCCGCCGTTGTGTGGACAAATCCGCCCGGCGTTGCCGCGCCCGTGATTCTGGTCTAAAGACCCCACCGCGCGGGGACGAGCCCCGGCGCCGGCCCAAGGACGCGCAATACGCGCGCCCTTTTTTTGTGCCTACATACGGGAACAATGCCCAAAAGGACCGACATCTCCTCGATCCTGATCAT
>DATJYT010000485.1:0-3732 GCA_035499475.1 Xanthobacteraceae bacterium
GCCTTTGAAGCTATCTACGGGCGTAATGGCCACTGCCAATTTCAATATGACGCAAGCTCGTGTCTCAGGGAAGCGCGGACTTGGTGTAGGTCAACTGCGGCGGCGACTTGGATCGGCGACGGCTGCCGCCGCGCAATCCGCTCCGCCTGATAAAATTCCGGCAACGACCGAGGAGTTGCCTATTGAAAGCAGGTTCAATCGCGGCTTATTATTTCCTGCCCGACGGAGGTTAGCATGGATAGCGACCGGACTGTGCCTGCCAGTGGTTTGGCCGTTTCGGACCAGGCTGCGGGCGCGCCCCAATCCCCCCGCCCGCTTTGGAGCCCTCCTACCGTAACAAAAATTGGGTTTGGCTTAACACGATCGTCAGGCCATCCGGGTCCGCTCAGCGACGCGCTGGTGTATCCGATGTCCAGCTCAAAGCCGTCATAACTCCATCTTTCTTCGTCCTTATTTCAGTTTTCCTGTTCAAACCAGCGTACGAAGCGGCCTACTGTCAAACCGCGCGGTAGAACCGACTCGTATTCAGCTAGTTTATTGATCTCTGGCCAGTTTCCGGATGGCCAATTTTCAACGGCCGTCCGCATGCGGTCGAGGTCAATCGACTTGCGAGCCAATGTCGATCGGGCGAGTTCTGCAATATCAGCCTCCATTGCCGGGCGCCGTCGTTCGAGCTTCGCGGACCAGTCCGGAGCCTGCGCACCATGACGACGATTGGTCAGAATTTCGGGCGGCGAGAGACCCCACATCGCACGCCGCAGCAACGAACGGCCGATGCCTTCCACCAGGTATTGCTCGACCGGCACGCCTAAACAAAAATTGACAACGTCGAGATCGCTGGTCGGATCGCGCATCTCGATGCCGTATCCTGCCAGCACGCCCGCATACGACTCGCCGCGGAAATCGACCGGAGTCAGCATGGTCAATCGCTCGCGCCGGCCGCGTTGTCGGCGGTAGTGGAAATCATGGCCTGTCCGGCGGGCGCGTGCATCGACACCGGTGGCCGCGGCGAATTCAGGGCGGATGGCGGAATGGACCTGCCACGGGGCCACGCGATCGGGATTGTTAAATCGCGCCACCCACGCCGATAAGCCCGGCGGCGCCAGACGGTCGACGAACAGTTGCCGCAACGCCGTCCACGCCGAATTTGATGAAGCATTGTAATATTGCCGCCATTGACGAAACGCCGTCCAGAACCGTCCGGCGACGAGGTGATCAGCCGCTTGCCCCCAACCGTCCCAACTGATCGTCGCGTTTCCCAGGTCGCCGCACAGCAGCACGCGGTGCTTGTTGGCGCTGGCAGAGCGGAGGATGTGAAGGACCCAACCCAGATTGTTCGGATTGCGAACGGGCGTATCCGTGGTGCGAAAGACCCCGTCAAGCTCGGCAAAGTCGTCGCATTCGGAACTATCCATGTAGTTCACGTCGATCGTTGGCAGCAGAAGGCGGATCGCTTCCACATAGGGTGTCTCGTCGGCGTACCAGCCGCGCCGAACGGGTCCGTTAAAACCTTTGCGGGGCACGTGGGTGTAGGCAGGGAGACGCTTGCCCTGTTCGGCAAGCGCTTTCGCCGCCAGCACGGCCACCGACGAAGAATCGAGGCCGCCGCTCAAGAAGCAGCCGACAGTATGAACGCTACGCAGTTGCCGCCTTACGGCGCGGTCGAGATTCTCCCTCATAGCCTCGGCGTAGCCCGCGTCCGATTTGAGCCGGATCGGCTTGATGTCATCGGCCGACCAGTACCGCCGGAGCGCCATCTCGCCCTCGGCGTTGATTTTCAGCAGATGCGCCGGCGAAAGCCGAAACACATCCCGGTAGACGGTGGTGTCGTGCTCGGCGTGATTGAGCACAAGGAAGTCGGCGATCTTCTCTTCGCTA
Organism: Xanthobacteraceae bacterium; assembly: GCA_035499475.1. Taxonomy (GTDB): domain Bacteria; phylum Pseudomonadota; class Alphaproteobacteria; order Rhizobiales; family Xanthobacteraceae; genus BOG-931. Next base: position 1,879 of record DATJYT010000485.1, read on the forward strand.
AGTTGACGCGGAACGTCGGCCAGAGCGAACAGTCCCTTTGGCAAAGTTGCGAATGCAAAGAAAGCTGGCGCCCGGTGCCACACGACCACGTTGATGCCCATCGGATCGCGAGCAAGCGTCAGCACATGCTTGTTCGGATCCCAGATCGCCGCCGCAAAAGGGCCCCGCAGCTTCGCCCAGGCCAGGTCACCCCACCGTTCCCACGCGGCCAGGGCGAGCGCGGAATCCGCCGACATTTTTGCAGTGTCGTGATCGAAGCCGAGCGCTGCAGCCAGTTCGTCGCGGTTGTCGAGACGCAGGTCCGCTGTCATCGTCGCACCGCTCGCGCCGCGCAATGGCTGGTGTTCGAAGATATCCTCCGGCGTCATGCGCATGAGCAATTGTGCGAGGCCGATCTGGCCCGCCGTCTGGATGCCTTGACGATCCGGACCGTGAGCGCGGAGCGCGTTGGCCATGCGCTCAACGTCGTGACGGCGCACGGGTCGACCATCAAATCGCAGAATGCCGGCAATCGCACTCATGGTGACATTGTGTTGGCGATCAGCCGAACTGTGCGATGCGCGCGAACCCCTGCGCGGTCTCGCCGACGATGATGCCGCCGCCGATCTCGACCCAGGCATGGGCGGAAAGCAATTTGCCGTCGCGCGCGACGCCAAGACAAAGCCGGCTGGCGATTCCGCGCCGCCGCAGCATGGCTTGCGCCGCCAGTGCGCGCGACAGGCAAGCTGCGTTCACCCATCGGGCCGAGGCCGCCCAATTGACAGCCGCCGCGACCAGTTCCGGCAGATCGGGATTGGCAAACCGTCGCGGGTAGCGAGGAGGACGCGCCGCCCAGTCCAGCAAGCGCCGCGCCGAGACCGCGCGCACGGCCAATCCGGCAATCGCGACCGCGACGAGCGCCTCGATCCGCAGCTTGCGCCGCAATGTTTGAGGTTTCACGAGCGATCTGCCTCATCGACTATTTTGATCAAGCCTTCTCCCAAAAGGTCGTTGAGGAATTTGAGCAAATCAATTTCGCAGGTCGTCGGTGCGACGTCGTATCGCTCGATGAGCCTCGTACTGATATCGCAGATGCGGCACGGCTTCTCGATCATATTCCAGATTTCCGTGCCGACGGAATCGAGGGCAAAATAAGCTTCAGCCCGCGCGCTCAGCATGACGACCTCGGCATCGACCAACGCGACGACAGGTTCGCGATCCTGGATGACTATGCTGTGCGATCCGAGCGGCATGACTGCGGGCGGCCATTGTCGCCTAATGAGGCACTCTACAGTCGCGGCACTTGGCAACCGCCGACGGGTACAAATTCGTTACAGTTGGCACCTCTGCATCCCCTCTGCACGGCTTTCGCGCGCCTTGAAGGATAGCTCCATACGATCTTACGAGGATAGCAATAAAAATGGTATGCAGGCGTTCGGTCGCTGTCTATCGAGACAGTCATAATTCAACTCTAAAGGGCCATGAAGGCAGACGCATTAAGATGGCTATGGGCCGATCCTGAGGGAACGACCGCCGTTGTCTGGCGTGTGCTGACCGAATACGGCGCCCGCCACTGGAAGGCATATGCAGCCGCCTTGGCGTTGGGCGGGCTGGCCAGCGGCTGCACGTCCGCCGCAGCCTACTTGATCGGCAACGTGATCAACGAAGCCTACATGTATCGCAGCATCGGAGGGATTTTTCTCCTGTGCGCGGTGATCATTATTATTTTCGTGACAAAAGGCTTCGCGCTCTACGGTCAGGCCGTCACTTTGGCGTATGTTGGCAACCAGATCGCAGCCGACGGACAGCGATCAATATTCGAGAAGTTTCTTCACGAGAATCTCGGCTATTTCGCTAATCATCATTCATCCGAGT
>DATJYT010000486.1:0-15746 GCA_035499475.1 Xanthobacteraceae bacterium
TCCAAGACCTTCACGCCCGACGATCCGCATCTTGCAGCCATGGAGACGCTCGCCGCGAAAGCCGACGGCCTGTCGGCGAGCGACCGCATGAAGCTCGATTTCGCGCTCGGCAAGGCCTATGCGGACGTGAAGGACTACGGCCGCTCGTTTCGTCATCTCGTCGCCGGCAATGCCAGCAAGCGCAAGTCGATCAGCTACGATGAAAAGTCCGTCTTCGCTTTGTTCGATCGGATTGAGAAAGTGTTCCGGCCTGAGCTGATCGCGGTCAAATCCGGTCATGGCGATCCGTCGGGCGTGCCGATCTTCATCGTCGGCATGCCGCGGTCGGGCACGACGCTCATTGAGCAGATCATCGCCAGTCATCCGTTGGTGCACGGTGCCGGCGAATTGCACACGCTCGACGAGGTCATCCGCTCGGTGCGCGCGCCGGACGGCGGGTTGTCGGCATTTCCCGAATTCGTCGGTGCGATCAATGCCAGGGGCTTGCAGATGATCGGGGCGCGCTACGTCGCTTTGCTGCGCGAGCGCGCCGCGAAGGATGGTAAGCCGGATGCCCCGCATATCACCGACAAGATGCCGTCGAACTATTATTACACCGGCCTCATCCACCTGGTCCTGCCGAACGCGAAGATCGTTCACACCGTGCGGTATCCGGTCGACAACTGCATTTCGTGCTTTTCGAAATTGTTCGTCGCCGAGCAGGACCATACCTACGATCTTGGCGAGCTCGGCCGCTATTACCGGCGCTACCAGCGGCTGATGGCGCACTGGCGCCGCGTGCTGCCGGCCGGTCGCATCCTCGACGTGCAGTACGAAGACGTGGTCGCGGATCTCGAAAGCGAGGCGCGGCGCATCATCGCCCATTGCGGCCTGCCGTGGGACGACCGCTGCCTGTCATTCCATGAGACGGAGCGGCCGGTGCGCACCGCGAGCGCCAGCCAGGTGCGCCAACCGATCTATGAAAGCTCGGTCGGCCGCTGGCGCGCCTATGAAGAGCATATCGGGCCGCTTTTGAACGCGCTTGGAATCGACCAGGAGGTCCCGCCGCCGCCGGACAGCGCGTGAGCAATGTCTCCGCCGCGCCTGTGGACAATGGCGCGGGAAGCTCCTCATAATGCACTCAACGAGGAAGTCGTGGCGGGAGGATGAGATGGCGACGCTCACCGGTGATCAAAGAAAACAGCAGATCATGTCGGTCATCCGCGTATCGAGCGGAAATTTTCTGGAAATGTACGACTTCTTCGTGTTCGGCTATTACGCCGCCGCCATCGGCAAGGCGTTCTTTCCCAGCGGCAGCGAATTCGCCCAGTTGATGCTGGCCTTCATGACGTTCGGCGCCGGCTTCCTGATGCGTCCGCTCGGCGGCATTTTCCTCGGCGCCTATATCGATCACGCCGGCCGCCGCGCCGGCTTGATGCTCACCCTCGCCTTGATGGCGATCGGCACGCTTTCGATCGCGCTGGTCCCGGGCTATGCGACGCTCGGCGCGCTCGCGCCGGTGATCGTCGTGATCGGGCGCCTGATTCAAGGCTTCTCGGCCGGCGTCGAGCTTGGCGGCGTGTCCGTTTATCTCTCGGAGATCGCGACGCCGGGCAACAAGGGATTTTATGTGAGCTGGCAATCCGGCAGCCAGCAGGTCGCGGTGATCCTCGTCGCCGCGCTCGGCGTGGCGTTGAGCGCGCTTGTTCCGCCCGAGCAGATGGTGGTCTGGGGCTGGCGCATTCCGTTCCTGATCGGCTGCCTGATCATTCCGCTGCTCTTTATTCTACGCAGCTCGCTGAAAGAGACCGAGGAATTCGAGCAACGGCGCGGCGCCGCAAATCATCCCTCGGCGAGCGAAATTTTGCTTCGGCTCGGGCAAAACTGGCAGATCGTCATCATCGGCATGCTGCTGGTGACGATGACGACGGTGTCGTTCTATTTCATCACCGCCTACACGCCGACTTTCGGCCGCGAGGTGCTCAAGCTCAGCAATATCGATGCGCTGGTGGTGACCATGTGCGTCGGTATTTCCAACTTGTTTTGGCTGCCGGTGATGGGCGCGGTCTCCGACCGCATCGGACGCAAGCCGATCCTGCTGGTGTTCACTGCGTTGATGATCGTAAGCGCCTATCCGGCCTTGGCGTGGCTTGTCGGCGCGCCGTCGTTCGGACGGCTGCTCGCGGTCGAACTGTGGCTGTCCTTCATCTACGGTAGCTACAACGGCGCCATGGTGGTCGCCTTGACCGAAATCGTGCCGCTGCACGTGCGCACCACCGGCTTCTCGGTGGCTTATAGCCTTGCGACCGCGACGTTTGGCGGGTTCACGCCGGCCGTCGTCACTTACTTGATCCATGCCACCAATAACCGGGCGGTCGCCGGGCTGTGGCTGATGTTCGCTGGCGCATGCGGACTGGTCGCGACGCTGCTCGCTTACCGCAAAGGCCGCGTCGCGGAGACGCAACCCGCGGTATCGGTCGCGCCGGCGCGCTGACGCACGCCGGTTTTGTCGATTATCAGCAAGCGGAGTTTCTGATCGACGCAGTGAAGGCTCGATCGCCGGCCAAATTTTCGCGCGTCAGATTCTGCCCATGATGACGAGGATCAGCAGGATAATAATAACGAGGCTCAGTCCGCCGCCGCCGTAGTAACCCGTTCCGTAGAACGGTCCGCCGCCGATGCCGCCCAGGCCGCCCAGCAGCACCAGCACCAAAATGATCAAGAGAATCGTTCCAATCGACATGATAATTCCTTTCATATTTTTTAGCTGAAAGCGTCGCGGCACGGCCGTCGCCGCGGCCGAAGCTGAAACAGATTTTGGTTGGAAAAGTTCCGCCGCAGCGCCGCCGCGCCAGGGCGCGCAAATTTCTGTGGGCTGATGGCACAAAATCGGTTGCGAAACGTTAGTTCGGCATCGCACCACCAATCCGGAGGTCAAACCCCATGAAAAAGACTTTGATTGCAATTTCTGTCGGCGCAGCGATGGCCGGCGGCGCGGCATTTGCGCAATCCAATACAGCTGGACGCGCTGAGTTGATGAGCTCGGTACCGAGCTCGAGCGTGACCGTCACCGACTGGTACAAGCAGGACATCTACGATCCGAGCAACAGTAAGATCGGCAGCGTGTCGGACGTGCTGGTCGGCCCGAACGGGCAGATCGACGCCTTGATCGTCGGCGTGGGCGGCTTCCTCGGCGCCGGTGAGAAGGACGTCGCGGTGAACTTCAACGCGGTCAAGCAGACCATGAAAGACAACAAGGTCTATCTGACCATGAACACCACCAAGGACGCGCTGAAATCGGCGCCCGGCTTCAAATACGATCGCGACAAGACGGCCTGGGTGCCGGACACCAGCTCCAAGTAGCTCGAAATCCAGGGGACGATTGCTCGTCGTCCTCGGGAGCCCCGGCCGTTCGCCGGGGCTTTCTCTTGCTCCGTTGCACTGAGACGTAACGACGTTCGTGAGTTCATATGCCCGTCAAATGAGCGGCCGTTGCGGAATTTCCTCGTCGAAGTGCTGGGCGATGCGCTCGAGCACGCGGGGATTCGACAGTGTCAGCGAGCCATTGATGCGGGTGAACATGCCCATGCGGCGCAGCCGGGCCAATGTCTTGTTGGTGTGCACGAGCGACAGGCCGAGCGCATCGGCGATGTGCTGCTGGGTGAGCGGAAACTGAAAGCGGTTTTCGCTGACGAGGCCCAGCGCTTTGGCGCGCTTAAAGAGGGTGATGATCAGCGCCGCGGCGCGCTCCGCCGCCGTGCGACGACCGACGCTCGTGAGGTTTTCATCCACGTAGCCTTCTTCGCGCGATCCGAGCCACGCCACGTCGAACGCTAGGCCCGGCATTTCCTCAAAGAGCCGCCAAACCTTCCGTCGCGGCAGCAGACAGAGTTCGACATCGGTCAGCGCCTCGATGCCGTATTGTGCGGCCTCGAACATCGCCGCCTGCAGCCCGAGCAGGTCGCCCGGCATGAGAAAGTTCAGGATTTGCCGGCGCCCGTCGGGCAGCACTTTGAAACGAAAGGCCCAGCCGGCGTAGAGCGTATAGATTTCGGGATTGGGATCGCCCAGATGTACGATTTCCGCGCCCGCCCGCAGGGCGAGATGATCACGTTTGATAGCATTGATGGCGCCCAATTCATTCGTCGTTACAGGCTTGAACACACCGCAAGCGCGCAACGCACACTCGTAACAGCTCTCGGGCATGCCAGATGATCCATTTTGAATGTATTACGTGTGAAAAAGCCTGGCCGGATTCGTATGCTGCAGGTCAGGACCTGAACTCACCGGCGATGACGGAAACAAAGGATGCTCCGACGAGCCCGGCACCGTCCTTGCTAATTCTCCAGACCGCCAAAAGTTCCATTTCCAATGGATGGCGCATCATTTGACGTAGCCAATGTCGCCGGCGTCGGGCTATTCTTTCAACTCGATATTGGGTGGCGCACATTTCGGTCCGCCATTGGAAATTGGGTACTCGCGGGAGGCCGTCTTCGGTCGGTCTTTGTTGTGACATGCCGCCCACTTCGCGGCATTCCGTGCCGAAACATTGAATGGTCCGGTGAAGCCTCCCTTGACCGATTCCGATCCGCTGTCGAATCTCAATCGCAGCCTGATCGTCACCACGGTGCTTGCGGCGCTGATCGTAGGCGCCGCGTTTTGGCTCGGCGCACGCAACAAGAGCGACGACGAATGGGTGGTGCATTCGCTGGCGGTGCGCGGGCAGCTCACGCGCATCCTCAGCCTGGTCCAGAGCGCGGAGACCGGGCAGCGCGGCTATTTGCTGACCGGGCGGGCTGAATATCTGGCGCCGAACAAGATGGCGGTCGAAGAGCTGCCGGCATCGCTCGACGAAATCGAAACACAGGTCGTTGACAATCCGGAACAGCAGCAGTCGCTGGCGCGATTGCGCGGTCTTATCAAGGACAAACTCGAGGAACTGCGCTCGACCATCGCCGCGCACGATGCGGGGCATCCGGACGCTGCTCTTGCCATCATCGACAGCGATTCCGGCGTTCGCCTGATGCAGGAAATCCGCCGCCTGGTGACGGCGATGCAGGCGGAGGAAGATCGGCTGTTGGCGAGCCGGCAGGCCGCCGCGGAAAGTTCCGCCGTGCTGCTTCAAGCCGGCGTTGCCTTCGCCTTTCTGTTGATCTGCACCCTCGGCGTTCTGATCGCCCGCTACACGCGGCAATCCCTTGGCGCCATCGCGGCCGCCCGCGACCGGCTTGTCGTCACCAACCGGGAGCTTGTCGAGCAGATCGATAAACGCGAGCAGCTCGAGAGCCAGCTTCGGCAATCGCAGAAAATGGAAGCCCTGGGCCAGCTCACCGGCGGCATCGCGCACGACTTCAATAACATGCTCGGTGTCATCATGGGCTCGCATGACCTGATCATGCGCCGCATCAGGAAGGGCGATTTCGGCATCGAGCGCTTCATCGAGGCTGCCGTCAGCGCGACCGAGCGGGCCGCCGTGCTGACGCAACGGCTGCTGGCGTTCGCGCGCCAGCAGCCGCTGGCGCCGCAGCCGATCGACGCCAATAAGATGATCGGCAATATGTCCGATCTCCTGCACTCCACGTTGGGCGAGCACATCCGCATCGAAACCGTCGCCGCCGGCGGGTTGTGGACGGTGCATGCCGACGCCCAACAGCTCGAAAGCGCGATCCTCAACGTCGCCATCAACGCGCGCGACGCCATGCCGGACGGCGGCAAGCTGACGATCGAGACCGCCAATGCCTATTTGGACGAGGCCTATTGCCGCCAGCACGCTGAAATCGAGCCCGGCCAATTCGTGATGGTCGCCATCACCGACACCGGCACCGGCATGCCGCCCGAAGTCGCCGCGCGGGTGTTCGACCCGTTCTTCACCACCAAGCCGGCGGGAAAAGGCACCGGCCTCGGCTTGAGTCAGGTCTATGGCTTCGTCAAGCAATCGCACGGCCACATCAAGGTCTACTCCGAGGTTGGCGCCGGCACGAGCGTGAAAATCTACCTGCCGCGCCTGCGAGGCGACGCCGCGGAAATCAAGCGGACCGCTGCCGCGCCGGTGCGAACCGGAGACCGCAGCGAAATCGTTCTGGTGGTCGAGGACGATGCCTTGATGCGCCGGCTCACGGCCGAGACCCTCCAGGAGCTCGGCTATACTGTTTACGAAAGCGAGAACGCCGCCGGCGCACTGGCGATTCTCGACCGCGTTACCGACGTTAAACTGCTTTTTACCGACGTGGTCATGCCGGACATGAACGGAAAGAGATTGGCCGATGAAGCCCTCCGTCGGCGTGCGGGCTTGAGGGTCCTTTTCACGACCGGCTATACGGCGAATGCCGTCGTTCACGGCGGGGTGCTCGATCCCGGCGTGAATTTCATCAGCAAGCCGTTCACGCTCGACCAGCTCGCCGCCAAGGTGCGTGCCGTCCTCGATCAGTGAACGTCAGCGCACGCCGGCGATCCGCCTGGCCTTAAGGACGCAGCGTCCAAATTCTCGTTGTCGGTCCATGACCGATCAATTAACGTCGAGGCCGCTCGCGGTCGGCTTGGTGAAGCGGCTGGCCGTTAAGCAATAAAAACCGCTGCTCTCTGCATCGTGAGCCAAAGCGGGGGCGCCTGAGAGGGAGGACGGAATGTCGTTTGCAAGGCATCGATCGTTTGCGTGCGGGGCTGCGGCCGCCGCCGCTCTGATGTTTTCATTGGTCCTAGCGCCTGCCGCGGCGCACGCCGAGGACAAGACCTTTACGATGAAGATTTCGACGCCGACCCTCAACGACGTCCCCGACACATTTGGCAAGAATTTTGCGGCGGCGCTGGAGAAGGATTCCGGAGGCCGGATCAAGGGCGAGCTTTATCCGGCGAGCCAGCTTGGATCGATTCCGCGCCAGATCGAAGGCACCCAGTTCGGCGCCATTCAATGCTCGATTATTCCGCCGGAATTCTTTGTCGGCATCGATGATCGCTTCGAGGTGATGGCGGCGCCGGGATTGGTTGATTCGCTGGCGCATGGGCAGAAGGTCGCCGCCGATCCTGCCGTGCTCAAGCTGATGCTGTCGCTGGGCGCGGGCAAAGGGCTGCACGGCGTCGGTCTGTTCATGGCGGAGCCTTCAGACGTGATCGCCAAGACGCCGATCCGCCGTCTTGCCGACTTCAAGGGTAAGAAGCTGCGCACCTTTGCCTCGCCGTTCCAAAGCGAAGCCTTCAACAGGCTCGGCGTGACGCCGGTCGCGATGACGCTCGGCGATGTGCTGCCGGCGCTTCAGCAGGGCGCCATCGATGGCGCAGTCGCGGGCCTTGGCCCGTTCACGGCGATGCATTTCATCGACGCGGCGAAGTACATCACCATGACCAATCAACCGGCGATCTTCCTGATCGTCGAGATCAGCAAAAAATGGTACGATAGCTTGCCGCCGGATCTGCAGCATATGGTCGACAAGGATGCCGCCGAGCAGGCGATCGCAATCGATCCATTTGCAATCCAACATCGCAAGGATGCGGAGGCCAGGTGGACCGCCTCGGGCGGCGAACTGGTCAATCTGCCGTCCGATGAGCAGGCGTCCATGATGAAGACGCTTTCGAGCGTCGGTGCCGACGTTTCGAAGTCGAAGCCGGCGCTCGCCGAGGCCTACAAGATCGTGAGCGACGCGGCGCAGCGACTGCGATAGGCAGGGGAGAGCCTCATGATCGGGAATCGGGCAAGTCTCGCCGCATGGCTGGCCGCTGTGCTGGGTGTGTGCTTGGTGTCGGCAACCGCGACAATCGCCACGGCGCGAGCGCAAGACAAAACCTATGTCATGAAGATATCGCTGGCTGCGCTCAATGAGGCGCTGCACCAGTTCTCGAAAGACTACGCGGCCCTAATCGAGAAGGAATCGGCCGGCCGCATCAAGACGGAGATCTATCCCGCGAGCCAACTGGGTTCGATCCCGAGACAGATCGAAGGCACGCAATTCGGCGCCATCCAATGCGTCGTCACGCCGCCCGAATTCTACTCGGGAATCGATGAGCGCTACGAGGTCATGGCCGCGCCCGGACTGGTCGACGGCTTGGTGCAGGCGCAACGCCTCACCGGCGATCCGGCGGTGCGCGGCCTGATGTTGGGTCTCGGCGCCGAAAAAGGGCTGCATGGCGTCGGCCTTTTCACCTCGCAGCCGTCCTCGGTCATTTCGCGAACCGCGATCCGTCACCTTGCCGATTTCAAGGGCAAGAAGCTGCGCGTCTTCGCCTCGCAATTTCAAAGCGAGGCGTTCGGACGGCTCGGAGCGACGCCGGTCGCGATGACGCTCGGCGATGTGCTGCCGGCGTTGCAGCAAGGCGCGATCGACGGTGCCGTCGCCGGCACCGTCATCTACGCGGCGATGCACTACCAGGATGCTGCGAAATACGTCACCGACATCGGCCAGCCGGTCGTGTTCGGCCTCGCCGCCGTGAGTAAGAAATGGTACGATTCCTTGCCGCCGGATTTGCAGCAGGTGATCGACAAAGCCGGCGCGGAGGCGTCGGTTCAGGTCAATCCCGAGACCGCCGCCATCAACGACAAGGCGGACAAAACCTGGACCGCAAGCGGCGGCGAGCTTATCAAGCTGCCGCCCGATGAGCAGGCGGAGATGTTGAAAATTCTCGCCAGCGTCGGCGCCGATGTATCGAAGAATAAGCAGGCAGTCGCAGCCGCCTACAAAGTCGTGACGGACGCGGCCCTGCGGCTGCACTGACATGCAATAGGTGTGCATTTTTTTGTCATGATCGTTCACATGTGCCGGTAGCACGTTGGACCCGATGGAGGGTCGCTATGATCGGGACAGCACGTGGACTGGCGTCTGCCGCGATCGCGGTCGGCGCACTGGTCGCGGCGGCGTTTCTGCAGAGCGAGGCGCGCGCCGACGACAAGACTTACACGATGAAGATATCGTTGGCGACGCTCGACGATGTTTTGCATCAATACGCCAAGAACTACGCTGCCGCGGTCGAAAAGGATTCCGGCGGCCGCATCAAGCCGGAGATTTATCCCGCGAGCCAGCTCGGTTCGATCACCCGGCAGGCCGAAGGCGTCCAATTCGGCGCGATTCAGTGTCAAATCGTAGCGCCGGAATTTCTTGTCGGCATTGACGAGCGCTTTGAGGTCCTGACGGCGCCAGGGCTGGTCAAATCCATGGCCGAGGGACAGAGGATCGCCGCCGATCCGGCGGTCCGCAATCTCATGCTCGGCCTCGGCGCCGACAAGGGGCTGCATGGCGTCAGCCTTTTCATGTCCACGCTGTCGTCCGTCGTCGCCAGAGCGCCGATCCGCCATCTCGCCGACTTTCAAGGCAAGAAAGTTCGCATTTTCGCCTCGCAGTTTCAGAGTGTGGCGATGAAACGGCTGGGGGCGATACCGAAGCCCATGACGTTGGCCGAGGTATTTCCGGCGCTGCAGGACAATTCCGTCGACGCCGCCATCTCGAGCGTGACCAATTTCAGCGCCATGCACTTCGTCGACGCGGCAAAATATGTGACGGAAACGGGCCAGCCGGCGATCTTCGCTGTCACCGAGATCAGCAAGAAGTGGTACGATGCGCTGCCGGCGGATTTGCAGCAGATCATCAATAAGGACGCCGCCGCGGCTGCAGTGGCGATCAACGCGCAGGCCGTCGCGATCGATGAGGCGGCGCGCAAGGCCTGGGTCGCCGGCGGCGGCGAATTGATCAGCCTGCCGGCTGACGAGCAGTCAGCGATGCTCAAAATTCTTGCAAGTGTCGGCGACGAAGTATCGAACGCAAAACCGCAACTCGGCGCTGCCTATCAGGTGGTTACGGAGGCGAGGCAGCGCTTGCAATAGATTCTCGTTGTGGGGCGATTGGGTATCATCTAACGTCACGATCGGGTGGCTACGCGGGTGCGATCTTCCGCCGCAGCATTCCCCAAGAAAGAAAAAATCCACGGCAGGGGAATTTCTATTGGGCGCCGCATTTCCACGTCGAAAGCGGCCTCGAGAAGGGGAGCAAGAAATGCGCGTTGAGGGATTGGGAATCCCGGTGCGGGCGGCTTTTCGCGCCGGTATTGTTGTCTTGTCGCTCGTTTTGACGTGGGGCGCGGCGCGCGCCGAGGACAAGACCTATGTGATGAAGATCACGACGCCGACCTTGAACGATGCGCCGCATCAGCTCGCCAAGAATTTCGGCGCCGCCGTCGAGCGGGAGTCGGGCGGCCGTATCAAGGCCGAAGTCTATCCGGCGAGCCAGCTCGGTTCGATTCCGCGTCAGATTGAAGGCGTGCAGTTCGGCGCGATCCAGGCGGCTGTCATTCCGCCGGAGTTCTACGTCGGCATCGACGAACGCTTCGAAGTCATGGCCGCGCCCGGTCTGGTAGATACGCTGGAGCACGGGCAGCGCGTCGCCGCCGATCCGAATGTGCTCAAGCTCATGCTGAGCCTCGGCGCCGACAAAGGCCTGCACGGTGCCGGACTTTTTGAAGCACAACCCGATTGCATCATCTTCCGCACGCCGGTGCGCCACCTTGCCGATTTCCAGGGCAAGAAAATCCGAATTTTCGCCTCCGACTTCCAATCCGTCGCGTTGAAGAGGCTCGGCTCGACGCCGGTGGCGATGACGTTGGGCGATGTGCTGCCGGCGCTCCAGCAGGGCGCAATCGACGGCGGTATCGCCGGCATCACTGTGTTCAATGCTTTCCATTATCAGGACGCCGCCAAGTACGTGACCGAGACCAATCAGCCGGCGATCTTCCTGATCGTTGAGATCAGCAAGAAATGGTACGATTCGCTGCCGCCGGATTTGCAGAAGATTGTCGATAAGGCCGCGGCCACCGAGACGGTGAGCATCAATCCGATAGCGATCGATCTCTACGCGAAAGCGCGAAAGGCCTGGACCGACAGCGGTGGTGAATTGATCAGCCTGCCGCGCGACGAGCAGGCTTCGATGATGCATACGCTTGCGAGCGTCGGTGACGACGTTTCTAAAGCGAAGCCGGCGGTTCGCGCCGCCTATGAAGTGGTCACGGAGGCTGCAAGGAAAACGCGGCAGGCGGCGAGCCAGTAATCCGGGAAGCCCGCGCCGATAGAAGCGGGGCATCTCGATGCGTATGGCCTGGCGGGGGCCAATGAGGGAGAGCAGCATGCGCTGCAAGTTTTGTGGAAACGCTGCGCTGGCGATTCCGATGGCCTGCGCGATCCTCCTTGGATTCGCTCTGACAGCCGGTATCGCGCGCGCCGCCGACGACAAGACCTATGTAATGAAAATCGGCACGCCGACCGTCAATGATACTCCGGAGGAATTCAGCCGGGGTTTCGCGGAAAGAGTAGAGAAAGACTCCGGCGGCCGCATCAAGATCGAGGTCTACTCGGCCAGCAAGCTCGGCTCGATGCCGCGCGAGATCGAGGGCATGCAATTCGGCTCGATCGAATGCACCATCATCCCGCCGGAGTTCTTCGTCGGCATCGACGAGCGTTTCGAGGTGCTGGCGACGCCGGGGCTTCTCGACAACCTGGCGCACGGACAGCGGCTCCTGGCCCAACCCGAAGTCATGAAATTGATGCTGGGGCTCGGCGCCGACAAAGGGCTGCACGGCGTTGGCGCGTACATGGCGCTGCCGTCCTCGCTCAATGCCAGAACGCCAATTCGTCATCTCGTCGACCTCAAAGGCAAGAAGATCCGCGTCTTTGCTTCGAAGTTCCAGACCGAGGCGTTTGAGCGGCTCGGTGCGACGCCGGTGGCGATGAGCCTCGGCGACGTGCTGCCGGGCGTCCAGCAAGGCACCATCGATGGCGCGATTTCCGGCATCACGGTCTTCAACGCGATGCACTTCCAGGACGCGGCGAAATACGTGACTGAGATCAATCAGCCCGCCATTTTCCTCATGGTCGAAGTCAGCAAGCGCTGGTTCGACGCGCTGCCCAAGGATTTGCAGGAAATCATCGATCGCGACGCCGCGGCGGAATCGGTCGCCATCAATCCATTCGCCGCGGGGCTGTGGGCGAAAGCGCGTAAATCCTGGGTCGAGGGCGGCGGCGAGCTCATCAGCCTGCCAGCCGACGAGCAGGCTGCGATGATGACGACGCTCGCCGGCATCGGCGACGAGATCGCCAAGTCCAAGCCGCAGCTTTTCGAGGCGTATAAGGTGGTAACCGATGCGGCGAAGCGAACCCGGCAAGCGCCGAACCAGTGATGCGGCACGTCGGTCCAATCGGCCCATGCAAACCACAGCTCTATTCGAGATCGCGTTGAAACGATGGACACCGTAGTCAAAGGCGTGCAGTGGCTGCTGGCGTTGACCCGCACCGTCGCAGGCGTCTGCCTCATCAGCAGCGTGGCGATCAACTTCGCCAATATCATCGGGCGTTATTTCTTCAGCGTTTCGATCCCGTGGGCTGAAGAGATCATGCTGTTCTTGATGGTCGGCTGCGTCTTCACCGGCTGCTGCGCGGTGGCCTGGGAAGGCCGCCAGATTCGTATGGACGTGGTATTGCGCGCGCTGCCGCCGAAGGCCCGCGACTTTCTGATGATGCTGTCGGAGCTCACTTTGATCGGCGCCGCGATCACGCTGACGATTTTCGCCTATCCGGTGATCAGTCAACTCGCCGCCTTCGACGAGCGCAGCCAGGCGGCGAATTTCCCGCTGGTCATCCCCCAGGCCATGGTTCCGATCGGCTACAGCCTGATGGCGCTTCTCGTCGCCATACGGCTGTTGCGGCATCGATCAGCCGGCGGCGGCGACGCCTCACATTCCTAGGGCAGGCGGCAATAATGGCGTATCTCATTTATTTCGGTTTGCCGGTCGTCCTGCTGGTGCTGGGCTTTCCGATCTTTCTCATTCTGCTGGTGACGTCGCTGGTTGCGGTGGCGACGGTCGCCGACGTGCCGACCGAGGCGATCCAGACCTACATGTTCGGCAGCCTGGATAATTTTCCGCTGCTCGCCGTGCCGTTCTTTGTGCTTGCCGGCGAGATCATGGCGCAAGGCGGCATCGCGCGGCGCATCATCGCGATGGTCATGGCGATCGTCGGCGGCGTGCGCGGCTCGCTTGCGGTGACCACGGTTGCGGCGTCCGAACTGTTCGGCGCGATGTCGCACACTGCCGTGGGCACCGTCGTCGCGATGGGCCGCATGATCTATCCGGCTCTGAAGGAAGGCGGCTACAACGATCGTTTCGCGGTCGGCCTCATCGCCTCCTCGGGCGCGATCGCGGTCGTCATTCCGCCGTCGATCGCAATGATCCTCTATGCGATTTCGGCGGAGCAGTCCGCTGTTCTGCTTTTCACCGCGGGCATATTGCCCAGCCTGCTGATCGGCATCATCGATGCCGCTTATGTGATCGGTTACGCGCGGATCAGAGGTGTGCCGCTCGGCGCCCATGCGCGATGGGAGACGATCTGGAAGACCAGCAAGGACGCGAGCTGGTCGATCGGATCGCTGGCCGTCATCTTCGGCGGCATCTACGGCGGCGTGTTCACGCCGACCGAGGCCGCCGGCGTCGCGGTCGTCTATTCGCTGTTCGTGACGATGTTCGTCTACCGCGAGGTCGATCTCGCCGGGCTGTGGCGCATCCTTATGGCGTCGGCGTTTCTGATCTCGCAGATTTTGCTGATCGTCACGTCAGCCGGCATTTATTCGTGGCTGCTCACCACCAGCGGCATACCGCAGCACATTGTTTCGGTGATCACCGCAATGCACATGCCGAAATGGGAACTGCTGCTCATTCTCAATCTCGGCCTGCTGCTGGCGGGAAGCTTCCTCGAGCCGCCGGCGGCGATTTTGATTCTGACCCCGCTTTTGCTGCCGATCGTGCGCGGTGTCGGCGTCAACGCCATTCACTTCGGCATCATCGTGGCGGTCAACCTCAGTCTCGGCATGTACACGCCGCCGTTTGGTCTTAATCTTTTTTCCTCACAGGCGATTTTCGATGCGCCGCTCAGCCGCATCTATCTCGGCGTGCTGCCGTTCCTGGTGGTGAATTTTTTGGCCCTGATGATCATTACATATATCCCGGAAATCTCGCTGATCTTTATCCATCACTGAGGAGGCCGATGTTGCGGGATCGCAACCGGTTCGCCGGAACAACGGCGCCGTCGGCCCGTTGTGGTTATGGGGGGCGGATCCGCGTAAAGGAGAAAGTCCCATGGGTAACGAGAATCAGGGCGGCCAACAGCATCAGGGCGGCCAGCAGCAGGGTGGCCAGAACAAGCCGGGCCAGCAGCAGCAGGAGCCGGGCCGGCAAGGCGGTCAGCAGGGCGGTGGCCAACAGAAGCCCGGCCAGCCGAATCAACGCTAGAGCGCCGATTTGATCCAGCACAACGGTCCCCCGGCTGAAAGCCGGGGGATTTTTTTAAGCCTTCGGAGCACTTGTTGAGTCGCCTGCTATACCGGCGCGACCATCGGGCTTAAGCTGCCGTCGCCGGGATTCGCGACCATGAAATTGTTCAAATGCCAACATTGCGGGCAGCTTCTCTACTTTGAGAACACCCGGTGCGAGAAATGCTCGCACCTTCTTGGCTATCTGCCGGAAGTGCAAACGTTGTCGGCGCTCGAGCCCGAGGGCGACGCGTGGCGTGCGCTGGCGACGAAGGGCAGGCTCTATCGGTTCTGCGCCAACGCACAATACGATGTCTGCAACTGGATGGTCGAGGCGGCCTCGGGAGAGGCTTATTGCACGGCGTGCCGGCACAACCGGATTGTTCCCGATACCTCCATCGCCAGTAATCTGGTCGCCTGGCAGAAGGTCGAGATTGCCAAGCATCGCCTGTTCTACACGCTGATGAAGCTCGAACTGCCGCTCGATCAGCGCGATGGCGACAATGCCGTCGGCCTGACGTTCAATTTCTTGGGGAACTCGCCCGACGCCAATGCACCGAAGGTCATGACCGGCCATGAGAATGGCCTGATCACGGTGGCGATCGAGGAAGCCGACGACGCCGAGCGCGAAAAGCGGCGCACCGCCATGCTTGAGCCCTATCGCACGCTGCTCGGCCATTTCCGTCACGAGGTCGGCCATTATTATTGGGATGTGCTGGTGCGCGACGGCGGCCAATTGGATACGTTCCGGAAAATATTCGGCGACGAGAGCCGCGACTACGCCCAGGCGTTGAGGGATTATTACGCCAACGGTGCGCCGGGAAATTGGCGCGACAATTTTGTCAGCGCCTATGCGTCGGCGCATCCTTGGGAGGACTTTGCCGAAACCTTCGCGCACTATCTCCATATCGTGGACACGCTGGAAATGGCGCGAGCCTTCGGCCTCTATGTCAATCCACGCATCGCCCGCAGCGCCGACCTGGTGGCGGAAGTCGATTTCGATCCCTATCGGGCGCCGGACGCAACGATCCTGGTGGATACGTGGATACCGTTGAGCAATGCTATCAATGCGCTCAACCGGACGATGGGGCTGCCCGATATCTACCCGTTCATTCTCTCGCCCTGCGTGGTTGCCAAGCTTGGTGTGGTGCACGACCTGGTGCGCAAGAAGAAGGTCGCGGCCGCGGCGTGATCGCGCCGCCGCCGATGGCGTCAGCCGTCATTCATGCGGCGAAGCGGATGAATGACTGAGATGTTTATCGGCGATTTGTTCCGCGGCCTTTTCCGTCAGGTCGGCCAGCTTCGACCACGCCTGTGCCATATCGAGCAGAGCGACCTTCCGCGCAGAAGGCAACGCGCCCGCGGCAACTTCGGCGCAATAGGCCGCGTATAGCCGATAGCAGGCGGCAACTTCCCGTGGAGCCATTCCCGGTCCCCGAACGTCTTTCGACGTACTCACAAAGCTAACGACGGGGAAATGTTCCTGCTGAATTTTTG
>DATJYT010000487.1:0-9835 GCA_035499475.1 Xanthobacteraceae bacterium
ATTCGGTCGCGCGCAACACGTCGGGCAGCCGCACGCCGGGGCCGCGCAGCGGCTTGCCGAGAATGAAGGCGAGCTCGATCTCGACGCGCGGCAAGCAGAAATTGGCGTGCGGCACTTTGGCCCCGTCGGCGATCATCATGCTGTCGAGCAGGTGGCCGTAATCCGGCTCATCGATCTGCGAGGAGCGCTGCATCGCCTTCGAGGTGAGGCCGACCTTGTGGCCGATGAGCCTGGCGCCGGCGGCGATCTTGCGGTTGGCCACTTCGGTGGAGATCGCGTAGGCGTCCTCCATGGTGATGCCGGGCCAGGTCTTGGTAAGCTGTATCGCCTGTTTGCGCTCCTTTTCGGCGGCAATCAGGATATCGGCAGCCTTGTTGCGATCGGCGTCGGACATCATGGCGTTTGCGGCTCCGTGCATTGTTTCTTGCACCGTCGGTGCCTGACGGCGATCAGCCATAATACGGGAAGCTCGGCAATGTCCGAAAGGTCGTCACTGCGAGCGAAGCAATCAGGCGGCACCGCGGTGGTGGGCTGCTTTGTCGTTCCGCTGCTCGCAATGACGTTATTGGCAGATGGCGCGTAACACCGTAGCAACGTCCTTGCACCCGGCGGCGACGGTGGGCTGGCCCTGGGTTCCGACAGTCGCAGAGCACTCCCGCGATGTGCTCACGTCGATCGGCTTGCCGTCGCTGAAACCCTTTTTGCGGCACGCGTTGGCTGCGGCCGGGTCGCAATCGGGCGCGCCATTGGCGGCGAAATCGCAGCGCTCGCGCACATCCACCGCGCGCATGTTCGGCAGCCGCACGACGGCGGCGGCCGCATCCTTGGCGGCCTGCGCGGCATTCTTCACCGCGTCGCCGGTGACCGCGGCGGCGTCTTTCGCGGTATCGGTCTGCTTCTTGTTGAAGTCGTCGAACTGATCCCGAGCGTTCTTCATTTTATCGCTGAACCCGGAAAATGATTGATTCCACCAGGCGCCCAGCTCATGCAGGAAGCCGGGCTTGTTGGCGACGGGCGGTTGAGGTTGTGGCGGTGGCGAATTAGCCGTCGGCGGTGCAGGCGCCTGGACCGTGCCGGTGCCTGGACCGTTCGAAGGACTCTGGCCGTCATCGGCTCGGGACGCGCCCGCCGCCGCGACCGACAATATGGCTGCCAAAACCAAGACCGCGCTAAATTTGCGCCGTTCGTCAAATCTCTTCATGGCCGGCCTATCTTGGCCAAGTCATCACGGTTGCGCGACCTAAAATCAGGCCTGGGCGACGCTTTGCCCGCCGAATTCGGCGCAATCAAGGTCAAAAGACGCGAACAACGACAACGAAGCCGACGACGATGACCCCCAGAATCGCCGCGGTCCACAGACCCAGCCGCTTCTCGATGAAGCCGCGCGCCCAATCGCCATAGCGATTGAGCAGAAATGCGAGCAAGAAAAAACGCGCGCCGCGCGTGATCAGTGACAGAACAATGAACAGGCTAAGGTTGAAGCCGGCGAACCCCGACGTGATGGTGACGATCTTGTAGGGGATGGGCGTCAGGCCCTTGAGCAGGATGATCCACGCCCCGTATTGCGCATACGCGTCGCGAAACGCCTCGACCTTGTCGCCATAGCCGTAGAGCTGGATCAGCCAGTGCCCGACTGTGGCATAAAGCTCCGCGCCAATAAGATAACCGAACATCCCGCCGACGACCGACGTCAAGGTGCAAATTGCGGCGAACAGCCAAGCCCGATCCGGCCGCGCCAACGACATCGGGATCAGCATCAAATCGGGCGGAATGGGAAAGAACGAGCTTTCGGCGAAAGCGACCGCCCCGAGTATCCATGTCGCGTGAGGTCTGCCGGCGGCGTCGACGCACCAGTCATAGAGGCGGCGGAGCATGGCGGTGCTTACCGGCCGAAGCTGTGGATGTCCAGCCAAGTCGCGGCCGGATCGGCCGTGGCGTCGGGCCGTTCAGCGCCGCTTGCGGACGCGGCGGCCTTCGAGGATCACGACCTTGCGGCGCGAGCCGTCATCGAGCAGCTTTTTCGGAACTTTCTCGGCAATGCCGAGCAGTCGCTCGCGCCGATCCATTTCCTTCCACACGTCTTCCGGCTTGATGCCGGCGGAAATCCACAGCACGACCAGATTGTAGATGAGGTCAGCACTCTCTTTGATAACAGCGTCGCGGTCGCCATGCATGGCGTCGATCACGACCTCCACCGCCTCCTCGGCGAGCTTTTTCGCCATTTTGCTGCGGCCCGAGCGCAACAGCCGTGCGGTCCGCGACGTCGACGGATCGTCGTGACGGCAGGAATACGCGGCCTGATAGAGGCGTGAGATCGAATCACTCATTGGCCCATCAGAATAGCGATTTCTTGTCGAGATTGTGTTAATTCCATCGGCTGCAATCAGGTACTTTCCTCGTCCTGTGCGAGGAGCGCGGCGTTGCCGCCCGCGGCCGAAGTATTAACGGTAATGACCTGTTCCAGCGCGAAGCGGCGCAGGTAGTTCGGGCCGCCCGCTTTAGGGCCGGTGCCGGAGAGATGCGTGCCGCCGAACGGCTGCGTGCCCACAACCGCACCGATCATGCTGCGATTGACGTAGATGTTGCCGTTGGCCAGCCGCGCGGCGACGCGGTCGACGGTGAGATCGATGCGCGAATGGACGCCGAGCGTCAGCGCCGTGCCGTTCGCCGCAATGTCGTCGAGCAAGCCGTCGAGGTTGTCCGCCCGCCAGCGCACCACATGGAGTACGGGGCCGAAAACCTCTTCACGTAAATCGCGGGCGCCAGCGAGTTCGATCAAGGTCGGCGCGACGTAGGTCCCGCCTGCCGGCGCGCCGGCGAGGCCGCAACGCATGCGCACGCGGCCGGTGCGCTCCATGCCGGCCACCCAGGCATCAAGCCTTTGCTTCGCCTCGACATCGATCACCGGGCCGACATGCGTTGCAATGTCGCGGGGGTCGCCGATTTTGAGTTCGCGCGCCGCTCCGATAAGCATTTCCAGGATTCGATCCGCGACATCCTCCTGCAGGCACAAAAGCCGCAGCGCCGAGCAGCGCTGACCCGCGGAGCGGAACGCCGACGCGATCACGTCGTCCGTCACCTGTTCAGGAAGCGCGGTGGCATCGACGATCATGGCGTTGACGCCTCCGGTCTCCGCGATCAGTGGGACGATCGGTCCGTCCTTTTGGGCGAGCGCCCGGTTGATCGACCGGCCGACCTCGGTCGAGCCGGTGAAGACGACGCCGGCAACGCGCGGGTCGGCGACAAGCGCGGCGCCGATCTTGCCGTCGCCCGGGACAAGATGCAGCGCTTTCGCCGGCACGCCCGCTTCGTGCAGCAATGAAATCGCAAGCGCGGCGACAAGAGGCGTCTGCTCGGCCGGCTTGGCAACGACGGCATTGCCGGCGACAAGCGCCGCGGTCACCTGGCCGAGAAAGATCGCCAGCGGAAAATTCCACGGACTGATGCAGACGAAGACGCCGCGGCCGCGATAGATCAGCGTGTTGCTCTCACCGGTCGGGCCCGGCATCACTTGCGAAGCAAATGAAGTTCGCGCCCGAGCGGCGTAGTAACGGCAATAGTCGACCGCTTCGCGTACTTCGGCCAGGGCATCGTCAAGCGTCTTGCCGCCCTCGCTTTGCAGCAGGGCGACCAGCCGGCCGCGATTCTTTTCGAGGCGATCGGAGGCGCGTTCAAGGATGGAGGCGCGTTGTTCGAGCGGTGTTGCCGCCCATTCCGGAAAACCTGACGCGGCCGCCGCCATGGCCGTGTGCGCCATCGCGGCATCGGCTTCGCGAACGACGCCGACCGGCAGTCCATCGATCGGCGAGAGGACCCGGCGTTCGACGCCGGCACCAACGACACCGTCGATCAGCGGAGTTGCTTGGGATGACGCGCGGGTGCCGCTGCGAATTTCTGCAAAAAAGGCGTCGAGGCTCGCAGCATCGCCAAATTCGACCCCCGACGAATTTCGCCGCTCCGGCTGATAGAGATCCGGCGGCGAGGGAATCTTCCGATTGCGCGCTTCGCCGGCATGGGCAATCCGGTCGCGCGGCCGCCGCAGGATTTCTTCGACCGGTACATTCGGATCGGCGGCGACCGAAACGAAGGACGAGTTCGCCCCGTTTTCCAGGAGCCGCCGCACCAGATAAGCAAGGAGGTCGCGATGGCCGCCAACCGGCGCATAGATGCGGCATGCCGCCTGCGGCAGCTCAGCCAGGAGCGTTTCATAGAGCGCCTCGCCCATGCCGTAGAGGCGCTGAAACTCATATCCTTCCACGCCACCCGCATCCTCAATGACGCTCGCGACGGTGAGCGCGTTATGGGTGGCGAATTGCGGGAACAGCCGCGCGCGGGCGGCGAGCAACTTCTTCACGCAGGCCATGTAACAGAGATCGGTCATGGCCTTGCGGGTGAACACCGGATAGTCGGCGAGCCCGCGTTCCTGCGCGCGCTTGATTTCGGTATCCCAATAAGCGCCTTTGACGAGGCGGACCGTCAGCCGGCTGCCGGTCGCCGCCGCCGCGTCTCCAACCCAGCCGATGACATCGAGCGCGCGCTTCTGATAGGCCTGCACCGCGAGGCCGAAGCCATCCCAGCCGCGCGGCGGCGCTTCGCGCAACGCGCGGCCGACAATGTCGAGCGACAGTTCCAGCCGATCCGCCTCCTCGGCATCGACGGTGAATTGAAGATCGCGCTCCTTGGCCATGTCGGCAAGCGCGAGCAGCCGCGGCACCACTTCCTTGAGAACGCGCTCGCGCGAGATCGCCTCGTAACGCGGATGCAGCGCGGACAGCTTGACGGAGATTCCGGGGCGGCCAGGCATCGCTGCGTTGCCGGCATAGGCGCCGATGGCCGTAATCGCGCCGGCGTAAGCGGCAAAATATTTCTCCGCATCCGCCGCTGTGCGCGCGCCTTCGCCGAGCATATCGAACGAGTAGCGGAATTCGGCATGACTGCGCGTGCGGTCTAGCGCCTCGCCGATGGTTTGCCCGAGGACGAAATGCGAGCCGATGAGCCGCATCGCCTGCCGGGTCGCTGCACGCACGGCCGGCAGGCCGAGCTTGCGGACGATGTTGTCGAGGATCGTCTCCGGCGTTTCGCCGGGATGAACGATGCGAGCCGCGAGGCCGAGCGTCCAAGCCGAAGCCGAGACCAGAATGGCATTGGACTGCACGTCGCTCTCGAGCCAACGGCCGGCTGCAAGCTTGTCCTCGATCAGGCGATCCGCGGTCGCCGCATCGGGCACCCGCAACAGCGCCTCGGCGAGCACCATCAGCGCCAGGCCTTCCTTGGTCGAGAGCGAATAGGCGTGCAGGAATTCCTCGACGCCGCCCAGTCCCGCAGCCTTGGCGCGGATCGCTTCGATCAGCTGGCGGGCGCGAGCGTCGATCCTGAGCTCGGCAGCACCGTCGCGCGCAGCCTCGGTCAGAAGCCCTGCCGCCAGCGCCTCGTCGGGCGGCGCGAATGGCGCGCGAAAAGCCGAGATCGCAATATCAGGTCCGTTCATCACGGCGGCCAAGGGCATGATCATCGGTACCGATGATACCCGATACCGAAGGTCTCACGCGGCGGAATTCACCGCGTTCGGCAGATAAACCGCGAGTTGCTCGAACGTGCCGCTCCATCCGTTTCGCATGCTGTCGTGAGCGGCGTTAAAGGTCTTTTGCTCCTCTGGGGTGGCGTTGAGCGGCGACCATCGAAGCGTGACTCCGGTCTGGCCGCCCAACGCCTCATCGAAGGTCACCGTCGTCAGCAGTTCGAGCGGCCACGTGGGGCTCAGCGGATGCCGCGTAAGGCCGCCGTTCTCGTCGGAGAAGCTGTGTACCCAGACCAGACGCCGCGGCGCGACGACTTCGCGATAAACGAATTTCGCCCACATGACCCGGCCGCTGGGGTCGCGCATGGCGCCGAGATAAGTGCCGCCAGCGCGCAAATCCATTTTGGAGGAGACGATGACGGAACCCTTCGGTCCCCACCATTGCTTCATGTGCTCCGGCTCGGTGAAGCATTTCCAGACGAGCTCGCGCGGTGCGTTGAATACGCGGGAGATGATGAAGTCGGCGCTCCCGGTCTCGACACTCATCGCCACCCTCCTGGTTTCCTGAATGCCCGCGCTTATTGCGCGGCAAGAACCATCCAGCCGACGCCGAATTTGTCGGACAGCATGCCGAAGCGCGGCGAGAAGAACGTCTTGGCGAGCGGCATCGTCACCTGACCGCCTTCGGCGAGCGCGCCGAACATCTTGTCGGCCTCGGCTTCGTCCTTGGCCAAGATCGTCAGCGAGAAGCCTTGGAAGTTCGGCTTTCCCTGGCAGCGGCCGTCCGACATCAGAACGGCAGTGTCTCCGATCTGCACGTGCGCGTGCATCACTTTGTCATGCGAGCCTGGCGAGATCATCGATTGATCCGGCGCGTCCTTGAAGCGCATTAGCGTCTCGACCTTGGCGCCGATCGCCTTCTTGTAGAAATCCAGAGCCTCTTCGCAGCGGCCGTCGAAGAACAGATAAGGTTGAACCTGCATGGCTGTCTCCTGTTGAAGTTGTCGGTCGGCTTGTGGATCATACGAACGGATTTGCGGCGCTTTCTGATACCAAGGTCCCGGCTATTTTTGGGCCGAGACATATTCGCCGAGACGCGCCATGGTCTGAGCCAGACCTTGCGCGGCGCCGTATTCCCTGATGACCCGGTCGCGCTCGGCCGCAGAGGGGAAGTCGCCGCGCCAGGTGATGCGGGTCCGGCCGCCCAGGTCCTCGAAAAGGACTGTCTGCCGGAACTGCACCGGTTCCACGTCCTCGCCGCCGCCGTGGCGATAGATGATGCGCTCTGGCGGTACGATCTCCTCGAATGTAATCCGGTTCTGATAGTCGCGCCCATCCGGGCCGTACATGACGAACCGCCAGACGCCACCCGGCCGGAAGTCGAATCTCAATGTCGTGGTCGTAAAACCGTTGGGACCCCACCACTGCGCAAGATGCTTGGGGTCGGTCCACGCCGAGAAAACAAGCGCGCGCGGCGCGTCGAACTCGCGGATGCCGATGATCGAACGGGGATCGGTGTCGAGATCGAGGCTATTTTTTGCGACCACGTTTCTTGTCCTTGGCGTCTTTGGCTTGGAGCTTTTGCAGATAGGCGTCGAGGCGATCGAAGCTCTCGTCGAAGAAGCGGCGGTAGCGCTCGAGCCAGTTGTCGATGTCGCGCAGCGCGCGCGGCTCGATCCTGCACGGCCGCCACTGCGCCTCACGACCGCGCGTAATGAGACCCGCGCGCTCGAGCACTTTGAGATGCTTCGAGACCGCCGGCAGGCTCATGTCGAAGGGCCTGGCGAGATCGGTCACCGATGTTTCGCCAAGCGCCAAGCGCGCGAGGATGGCGCGACGGGTTGGGTCGGCAAGAGCGGCGAAAGCGCCATCGAGATCAGTCAATTTATCCATCCGGTTAAATAACCTTTTGGTTTAATACGGCGCAACGACAGACGAGTCAAGGCCGAGTCGTATCGCGGGATTGCTAGGCGGAGCGGCGCGCGCCTTCCGCGGATGCGCTGCGGCTGGACATGCTCTTCGGTTCCGCTATGGCGGGGGACGGGCGCAACACCCGCGCCAATTGATCGGCGAGCTGATCGAGAATGTCACTGCCCGCATCTTGGCGGACAAAAATGCCGCATAAGACCGAAGGCAGCGGCGGCAGCGGGCCGTTGTCCCATGCTTCGAGGTGGGCAGGAATACGCCGACGCGGCACCGCCATGACGCCCAGCCCGGCCGCAACCGCGCTGCGCAATGCCTCGACGCTGGTGGCGCGGAACACTAGTTCGGAAGCGCGGCCGATCCGTTCGAGCGCGGTCACCGCGACACGATGGCAGACGCAGACCTCTTGGAACGAGATGAGCGGCACCGGCGCGCTCGGATCGAGCATCGTCGCCCCGCCGCGCACCCACGTTAGCTCTTCCTGCCAGAGATGACGCGCATCCCCGTTCGGCTCCTCGATGACGAGGGCCAGCGCGAGATCGAGTTCATCCTGCTTGAGCGCGTGCAACAGCCGGCGCTGTCCGGCGCCCCGCACCGAAAACCGCAAGTTGGGCCAGCGCATGCGGCTCTCCGCCAGCACGTCCGCAAGCTCCGCGCCCATGCAGTCGCTCGGCACGCCGATGCGTACGAACTGCGCCGCAGAATTGGGACTTGCGATCTGAACGATATGATCGTTGACCGACAGCAAGCGGCGCGCCGAATTGATGACATGTTCGCCCATCGGCGTGAGGCAGACGCCCGGCGCGGTCTTGTCCAGAAGCTCGGCGCCTAAAAGGCTCTGCAGGCGCCTGATCTGCGCACTTACCGCCGGCTGAGTCATCCCCTGCGCCTTGGCGGCGCGCGTATAGCTGCGCAACTCCACGACTGAAACGAACGTGCGCAGCAAATCTGTCGGGATATTCGTCATGCCACACCACTACCCACACTCGCGTCGCCCCACGCGCGACAATCTTCTCATTTTTTCGGACCCAGTGCGACCAGGAAAAGCGCCGCAGTTTGCGCGTGCCAAAAGGCGCGGCGGCGGCGCTAATATGAGATCATCCGCCCGTGGGAGCCGCCATGTCCTTTGTCCGCATCTATCTGCGCGTCCTTGGCCTGCTGCGCTCCGAGGCCGGGCTCGCGGTGACGCTGGCGCTCGCCAATATTGCGCTCGCCGTCTCGCAATTCGTCGAGCCGGTACTGTTCGGCCGCATCGTCGATGCATTGTCGGGCGCGCTGCCTGCCGAGGCTTGGACGGCGGCGCATGCGCTGGCGCCGCTGATCGGCGCGTGGGTCGCCTTCGGCCTCTTCATTATCGTCGCCGGCACCCTCGTCGCCTGGTTTTCCGACCGGCTGGCGCATCGTCGGCGCAATCTGGTGCTGGCGGATTATTTCGAGCACGTGCTGCAACTGCCGCTGGCCTATCACGCCGAGGCCCATTCCGGCCGCCAGGTGAAGATCATGCTCACCGGCACCGACACGCTGTGGTGGCTTTGGGTGTCGTTCTTTCGCGAGCATTTCGCCGCCATGGTTTTTATCGCCGTGCTGCTGCCGGCCACTCTGGTTTTGAACTGGCGGCTGGCGCTGCCGCTGCTGGCGCTGTGCGTCGCCTTCACGGCCTTGACGCTTGTAGTCATGCACCAGGCCGGCGCCATGCAGAGCACGGTCGAACGGTACTATTCCGATCTCGCCGAGACAGCCGCCGACGCGCTCGGCAATGTCGCATTGGTGCAGAGCTACGGCCGTATCGAACTTGAAGTCTCCGGCCTGCGCAGCCTGGTGAACTCGCTGCTGCGTGCGCAGATGCCGGTGCTGTCGTGGTGGGCCGTCGCGGCAGTGCTGACACGGGCGGGGACAACGCTGACTTTGCTGGTCATCCTGGTGGTCGGGACCTATCTCAAGCTCGTCGGCCTCGCCTCAGTCGGCCAGATCGTCAGCTTCATGAGCATCGCGTCGCTCCTGATCGCGCGGCTCGAGCAGGTGGTCAGCTTCGCCAATCGACTGTTCATGGATGTGCCGAAGCTTGCCGAATTCTTCGACGTGATGGACACCGTGCCTGCAGTGCGCGACCGGCCGGGCGCCGCCGACCCCGGCCGCGTGCGCGGCCTCGTCGAATTCAAGGACGTGTCGTTTTCCTATGACGGCAAGCGCTCCGCCGTCGCGGATCTGACCTTCACTGCGCTGCCAGGCAACACCGTGGCACTGGTTGGTCCAACCGGCAGCGGCAAATCGACGGCGCTCGCGCTGTTGCACCGCGCCTTCGATCCGCAATCAGGAGCGATCGCGGTAGATGGCACAGACATCCGTGCGTTCACGCTCACCGGGCTGCGCCGCAACATCGGCGTCGTATTCCAG
>DATJYT010000488.1:0-2494 GCA_035499475.1 Xanthobacteraceae bacterium
CACCGGCTCGTTCTTCCAGGTGCAGGTGTGGCGCTCAGGATCCATGCGCAACAGTCCGCGCTCCAGCACCTTGCTGTCGGCTTCCTTCAGTGCAGCCGCCGCATCCTTGGGTGAGGCTCGCCGCAGCACCGCCTTGACGCGTTCGACCAAGAGGCGCTGCGAAAATGGCTTCCGGATGAAGTCGTCGGCGCCCATCTTGAGGCCAAACAACTCGTCGATTTCTTCGTCCTTCGACGTGAGAAAGATCACCGGCAGATCCGATTTCTGCCGCAGCCGGCGCAAGGTCTCCATGCCGTCCATGCGCGGCATCTTGATGTCGAGAATGGCGAGGTCAGGCAGTGTGGTCTTGAAACCGTCGAGCGCCGAGGCCCCGTCCGTATAGGTCGTGATGCGATAGCCTTCCGCCTCGAGCGCGATTGACACCGAGGTCAGGATATTGCGGTCGTCGTCGACGAGGGCGATGGTCGGCATGGCGGCCTTCTAACATGAGTCGGCCGCAGCATCACCAGCCCGGCCCGCAAGCGTTTGATTCCCATGTGGGGGCGGAAGTGTGACAGGACAAGGCAAAAACGGGGCAATTACTGTGACTTGGAACAATATGGGAAAGGGATTGGAAAGGAGATTTTATGGCTGAAGCCGACAGAGCAGGCCCATTGCCGGGAGTCATGCCGAATCGTCTTCCCGAGAACGCCCCGGCGCCGGATTTCGACCCAAAGACCGTCGCGAAGGGCCTGTTGCGGGCGACCCGCGCCGGCTCGCTTGCGACCATCGACCGCAATACTGGCCATCCCTTCGCCTCGCTCGTTAACGTCGCCACCGACGTCGATGGCGCGCCACTGATCCTGGTTTCGCGGCTGTCGACCCATACCGCCAATCTGGAAGCGGATGGGCGGGCCTCCCTCCTGCTCGCATCGAGCGGCAAGGGCGACCCCCTCGCCCATCCGCGCCTCACACTGCTGGGCACATTCTTTCAGGTCGCGCGCGACGACCAGCGGGAGCCGCGCATAAGGCGGCGCTTCTTGTCTCGTCACCCGAAGTCCGAGCTTTATGCCGGCTTTGCCGATTTCTCGTTCTGGCGGCTCGACGCCGTGTCGGCTCATCTTAACGGCGGTTTCGCTCGCGCCGCCGACCTGAAGGCTGCCGACGTCTTGACGGACATTTCAGGCGCCGAGGATTTGATCGAAGCTGAGGCCGGCGCTGTCACGCATATGAACGACGATCACGCGGAGGCGGTACGGCTCTACGCTACCAAACTCCTCGGCGCCGAGGACGGACCGTGGCGGCTGACAGGGCTCGACCCCGATGGTCTCGACTTGGCGCGCGGCGATGCGACACTGCGGCTGCCGTTCCCGGAGCGGGTGACGGGCGCAGAGCAGTTGCGCAAGGTCGTGGTCGCATTGGCCGCCAAGGCACGGACTGATTAGGGATCGTCTCGATCCATGGCCGGGACCGTTTGCGCCTACTCGACAGGTCGGCTCGCTGCGCTGCAACCTTGAAATAATTGCGGTTTGATCCCGTTAGCCTTGGATACGCTGCGCTCTTGGCAGACACTAGGATGCTCGGCTATAGGTCGCGCACCTGCCGGCGGGCTACAACGAAAGTCCAGCACGGCAGCGCGGCCATTGAAGGCCCGGTGCACGAATGTGCGCCATCCAGCGGAGGTTAGTGTGAGGGAAACGGGTGTACGAAACGGCGCCCACGGCGCCGATAAATTCGGGTTTAAAGAACTCGCCGGCATTCACTGGAATCTGCCCGACACGCGATTAGTTGAGCTCGCGATCACCAACGGCGAGGGCCACCTCGTCCATGGCGGCGCCTTTTGCGCGGAAACTGGCGTACACACCGGCCGCAGTCCGAAGGACAAGCACACCGTTGTCGACGCGTTGACAGAACACACGATGTGGTGGGACGGCAACCGCAAGCTCAGCCAAGCCAATTTCCAGCTGCTCCATGACGATTTCATCTCTCACGCCCGCGGCAAGACCTTGTTTGCGCAGGACCTCTATGGCGGCGCCGACCCGAAATACCGCATAAAAACGCGAGTCTATACCGAACTCGCCTGGCATTCCCTTTTCATTCGTCAATTGCTGATCCGTCCCGAAGCCTCCGAACTCGCAAGCTTCACCCCTGAATTCACCATCGTCGACCTGCCCAGTTTCGAGGCCGACCCGGCGCGCCACGGCGTGCGTACAGACACCGTCATCGCCATCGACTTCACCAAGAAGATCATCCTTATCGGCAACTCCTCCTACGCGGGCGAGATGAAGAAGTCGGTCTTCACCGCGCTCAACTTCTATCTGCCGGCGCAGGGCGTCATGCCGATGCACTGCTCGGCAAATGTCGGCAAGGCCGGCGACGTGGCGCTGTTCTTCGGACTCTCCGGCACCGGCAAGACCACACTCTCCGCCGACCCTAACCGCACGCTTATCGGCGACGACGAGCACGGCTGGGGCCCGGACGGCGTGTTCAATTTTGAAGGCGGCTGCTACGCCAA
>DATJYT010000489.1:0-5435 GCA_035499475.1 Xanthobacteraceae bacterium
ACTTTAGCGAGGACGCGAATGACCAAGCGCCATCAGGCGAAGTACAAGATCGACCGCCGCATGGGCCAGAACCTCTGGGGCCGGCCCAAGTCACCCGTCAACAAGCGTGAATACGGTCCCGGCCAGCACGGCCAGCGCCGCAAGGGCAAGCTCTCCGATTACGGCGTGCAGTTGCGCGCCAAGCAGAAGCTCAAGGGCTACTACGCCAACATGTCGGAGCGGCACTTCCGCGGCATTTACGAGGAAGCGCGGCGGGTCAAGGGCGACACCGGCGCGACCATGATCGGGCTGCTCGAGCGCCGGCTCGACACCGTGATCTATCGCGCCAAATTCGTGCCTACCGTTTTCGCCGCGCGGCAGTTCATCAGCCACGGCCACATCCTGGTGAACGGCAAGCGCGTCACCGTCGCGAGCTATCGGGTGAAGGTCGGCGACGTGGTCGAGGTGAAGGAAAAGTCGAAGCAACTCGCGCTGGTGATCGAGGCCACCGGCCTCGGCGAACGCGACGTGCCGGATTATATCGACGTCGATCACTCCAAGATGACAGCCAAGCTGTCACGGATTCCGTTGATCGGCGACGTCCCCTACCCGGTGATGATGGAGCCGCATCTGGTCGTCGAGTACTACTCGCGGTAACGCGGCGGGTCTGGCCTGCACCCGTTCAAGTCCGTCACCCGCGCAGGCGGGTGATCCAGTAATCACGGCACCGACAACGCTTGCTGGATGCTCCGGCGGAGCTTGTCGTCGGGCCGGCGACTTCGCGCCGGACCCGTTGGCGGAGCATGACGGTTGGTCTTACGCCGTGGCCGGCGCCTTTACGGCGAGACCCTTGTCCTTGAACAGATTCTGCAACTCGCCGGCCTGAAACATCTCGCGGATGATGTCGCAACCGCCGACGAACTCGCCCTTGACGTAGAGCTGCGGAATGGTCGGCCAGTTCGAATAGGACTTGATGCCCTGCCGCAGATCATCGTTCTCGAGGACGTTCAGTCCCTTATAGGACACCCCGATATAGTCGAGAATTTGCACGACCTGGCCGGAGAACCCGCACATGGGAAATTGCGGCGTGCCCTTCATGAACAGCACGATGTCGTTTCCCTTGACTTCATTGTCGATGAATTGCTCGATGGACATTGGCGGTCTTCCTTCATTGGCGCCGCGGGCCAGCCCGCGTCGACTCTCGCTCGGAACCTATAGATATATGTACAGCAAGATGGGTGCAAAGCCCATGCCAGGCTTTCAGAGACGGATGACAAAAGGTTCATCCGCAAAAGACGCATATGCCGTCGGCAAGCCCGCAAGCGGCATGAAATTTCACGCACAAGGCGAGGTGGAGAAGGCCCGCAGAAGCCTTAACGGCTTCAGCGGTCCGGGGTCCCGGTTTGCAGCGCAAGCGCGTGTAGCTTGCCGCCCATCTCGGCCTTGAGGGCCTCGTACACGATCTGGTGCTGCTGGACGCGGGATTTGCCGCGAAACGATTCGGAGATGACGGTGGCGGCGTAATGATCGCCGTCGCCTGCGAGGTCGCGGATCGTCACCTCGGCGTCCGGGATGCGCGCGCGGATCAATCGTTCGATATCGGCCGCAACCATGGCCATGGCCTGTTCTCCTTC
Source organism: Xanthobacteraceae bacterium (assembly GCA_035499475.1). Lineage (GTDB taxonomy): Bacteria > Pseudomonadota > Alphaproteobacteria > Rhizobiales > Xanthobacteraceae > BOG-931. Next base: position 1,614 of record DATJYT010000489.1, read on the forward strand.
GAGCCACGCGTCGCCAGCGAAGCGCCTCCCGAATACCAAATCATTTTTCGGCGGCGAAGGTAAGGCGGTAATACGAACTCCGTATCGGTTCTGGACGGCAATCTTGCCGCGCTGCATGCTGCGTTGAGCGGCGACCAACCGGTGGCTTTTACATGCAGCGGCTCTTGTTGCTTGCGGCAGTTTGGCTTGCGACCGTCAATGCCGCCTGGGCGCAGGCGACGCAGGCACAACGCGACGCCATTCGCGCGGCCTGTCGGTCCGACTTCATCGCCAATTGCTCCGGCGTTACGCCGGGCGGCACGGAGGCATTCAAATGCCTGGAGCACAATTCCGGAAAATTGTCGCCGCCCTGCAAGTCCGCAGTTGAGGCGGTGGCGGCAAAGCCCGCGGCGCCCGTAGAAGCGGCCCCGCCTGCGAGCCCTCTTCCGGCGCCTGCGGCAGCCGAAGCGCCGGCCGCTTCGTCCGAAGGCGCGGCTGCGTCACAATCGCAGCCGGATCACATCGCCGCGGTCCGCAAGGCCTGCACCCTCGACGATTTCATGGCGCACTGCTCCTGGATTCAGCCGAGCAGCCCGGAAGTGCTGCTTTGCCTCAAAGCCAACGCCAGGGATCTGTCGCCCGGCTGCAAAGCCGCGGTCGCGGACCTGCCAGCGGCCGCGACACCCGCGGAAGCGCCGCCGCGTGCCCCGCAGCCGAGCCCGAGACCGGCTGAGCCACAACATGCAAGTGCACCGGTTCCCGCGCCGCCCGCGCCAACGGCCGCAGCGCCGCAGAAGCCCAGCCAGCAACAGGTGAGTGCGATCCGCTCGGCGTGCCGCTCCGACTTCATGGCGCACTGCTCGAGCGTGCAGCCCGGCGGCGCGGCAGCACTGCAATGCCTGCAGCGTAACGCGGCCTCGCTGTCCGGACCATGCAAGACGGCGGTCGCCGCCGCCGGAGGCGCACCGGCCACCGCGGCAGCAACGCCCGCCGGTGAAGCCCCTGCGGCGGCGCCTTCGGCCCCCGCTCTCGGAGCTATGCCGTCGATGCGTCCCCGCGAGGCGCTGCAAATCCTGCGCGTCTGCGCCGGCGACCAGCAGGCGTTCTGCGCCGGGCTGCCGATCGGCGGCGGCCGCGTCGTCAGCTGCCTTGCCGAGAATGCGCAGAAGCTTTCGCCCGGCTGCTACGCCGCGCTCCGAGAAGCCGCCGGCCGCTGAGAAGCACGAATGCTTCAGCTTGACGAACCGGACATGTAGGCCGGCAGCCAGGCCTCAAAACGATGGCGGAGGTCGTCGACGCGCATCGGACGTTCCTCGTTGAGCATGAGTTCGGCGCCGCCCGTCACGCCGAGCCTTCGCAGCGGCACGCCGGCCGCCTGCGCGCGCTGCAGAAGCGTGTCGGCGTTCTTGGCCGTGATGATGTAGCGGGCCTGATCTTCGCCGAACCAGAACGCGTAAGGGGGCACGTCTGTCGAAACCTCCAGCACCGCGCCGATGCCGGACGCGATCGCCATCTCGGCGAGCGCCACCAAAAGGCCGCCGTCGGAAACGTCGTGGGCCGCCGTGACCAAGCCATCCCTGATCATGGCGCGCACGAATTCGCCGTTGCGCTTCTCGGCGGCGAGATCAACCGGCGGCGGGGCCCCCTCCTCGCGGCCGCAAATCTCGCGCAAGTAAAGCGACTGGCCGAGCCAGCCGCGCGTCTCGCCGATGAGCAGCACCGCCTCGCTTTCGGCCTTGAAGGCGAGCGTCATCGACTTTGTGAACTCGTCGAGGAGGCCGACGCCGCCGATGGTCGGCGTCGGCAGGATCGCCCGCCCGTTGGTCTCGTTGTAGAGCGACACGTTACCGGACACGATGGGGAAATCGAGCGCACGCGCGGCTTCGCCGATACCGCGGATGCAGCCGACGAGTTGGCCCATAATCTCCGGGCGCTCCGGATTGCCGAAGTTGAGATTGTCGGTCAGCGCCAGCGGGCGCGCGCCGACCGCGGTGAGATTGCGCCAGGCTTCCGCTACCGCCTGCTTGCCGCCCTGGTACGGATCGGCCTCGCAATAACGCGGCGTCACGTCGGAGGTGAGCGCCAGCGCCTTCGGGCCTTCGAGCACGCGCACCACCGCGGCGTCGCCGCCCGGCCGCTGCACCGTGTTGCCGAGAATGACGTGGTCGTATTGCTCCCAGACCCAGCGCCGTGAGCACAGATCCGGCGCGCCGATGAGCTTTTCGAGCGCGGCGGCGATCGGTATCGGCGGCGCGACGTCGGCCGCCCGCACGATCTTGCCATTGGGGCTTTCAGAATGCGGCCGATCGTACAGTGGCGCTTCGTCGCCGAGTTCCTTGATCGGCAGGTCGGCCATCACCGCGCCGCCGTGACGAACGATGAAACGCCTGCTCGGCGTCGTCGTGCCGACGACGGCGAAATCGAGCCCCCATTTGCGGAAGATCGCTTCGGCCTCCTTTTCCTTCTCCGGCTTGAGCACCATGAGCATGCGCTCCTGGCTCTCCGACAGCATCATCTCGTAGGCGTTCATGCCGGTCTCACGGCACGGCACCTTGTCGAGATCGAGCGTGACGCCGAGATCCCCCTTGGCGCCCATCTCGACCGCCGAGCAGGTCAGCCCCGCCGCGCCCATGTCCTGGATGGCGATGACACAGCCCTTGGCCATGATCTCGAGGCAGGCTTCGAGCAGGAGCTTCTCGGAGAACGGATCGCCGACCTGCACGGTCGGGCGTTTTTCCTCCGCGTCGGCGCCGAATTCGGCCGACGCCATGGTGGCGCCGTGGATGCCGTCGCGGCCGGTCTTGGAGCCCAGATAGACGATCGGCATGCCGACGCCCGAAGCCGCGGAATAGAAAATCTTGTCGGTCTCGGCGAGGCCGACCGCCATCGCGTTGACCAGGCAATTGCCGTCATAGCGGCGATGAAAGCGCACCTCGCCGCCGACTGTGGGTACGCCGAAAGAGTTGCCGTAGCCGCCGATGCCGGCGACCACGCCGCCGACGAGGGAGCGCGTCTTCGGGTTTTTCGGATCGCCGAAGGAGAGCGCGTTGAGACAGGCGATCGGCCGTGCCCCCATGGTGAACACGTCGCGCAAGATACCGCCGACGCCGGTCGCGGCACCCTGATAGGGCTCGATGTAGCTCGGATGGTTGTGGCTCTCCATCTTGAACACGACCGCAAGCCCGTCGCCGATGTCGATGACGCCGGCATTCTCGCCGGGCCCCTGGATCACCCACGGCGCCTTGGTCGGCAGCGTGCGCAGATGGATTTTTGAGGATTTGTACGAGCAGTGCTCGTTCCACATCGCCGAGAAAATGCCGAGCTCGGTGAAGCTCGGCACGCGGCCGATCAGCTTGACGATGCGCTCGTATTCGTCGGACTTGAGGCCGTGCTGGGCAACAAGTTCGGGCGTGATCGGAGGTTCGTTCGTGGCCACGCTTTTGATGTAGCGCGGGCGGCGCGAGATTTCATCCGCTGCGGCGGCGATTTTATCGGCCATCCACGCCTAATTGCCGGCAATCGGCCCCGGCCTCAGGGCGGCTGCGGGCGCTTGATGCCCAATATCCGATCCCAAAGCGTGCCCCCGGCATAGCGCCGAAGCACGAAGAAATAGACCGCGATAATCGCAATCAGCAGCAAGGCAGGCGCCCCCTTGAGATTGAAACCGTTGCCTGTGGTTTGACCCGCTGCGAGCGCGATGAGATAGCCGCCGCCCAAGAACAAGGTCATCAAATCCAAGATGACGGCCATGACCCGCCGTGTCGTTGATGCTCGCTCAATTTCGGACATGCCGCCTCCCGCCGCGTCCGGTCGTGTTCAGGCGGCGCGTTGGAGATGATCCAC
>DATJYT010000490.1:0-13690 GCA_035499475.1 Xanthobacteraceae bacterium
CGCGATCTTCTTGTAGAAGACCGGGTCCATGCTCTCGTTGGAGGAATGGGTGCCGAAACGGCCGCCGCGCTCGCAGAAATTTCCACTCGCCTGCGGCACCTGGAAATTCGACACCACCATCGGGTGCGCCTCGATGGTCACATCGACGAACCATGCCATCTGGCGGGGTTCTTCACACTCGTTGCGGATCTGTTCGTCAACGATCATGACGAAATCGCGGACCGCGCCCTGCTTGTCCTTGGCGAATTCTGCCATTGGCATTTTTGGCATGGGGAAAACGGTGTGGGCGCCGTTGAACGGCATCATGACGAGTTCGCCCACTTGCGGGTAAAGCAAGTTCTCGGGCGTCGGCTCCTTGGGACCGTGAATGAGCTTGTCGCGATCGACGATCTGCAGCATGCCGCTCTTGTTGGTGCCGTAGCCGAAGTAGACGCGGTTCGCCTGCGGGCCGAGCGAGATCATGCCGTGAAGCTGCTCGGGGATTTCGCCGGTCGCGCCCGGCTGCTGCCCCGGACGGCCGAAGTCGCGGATCTTCACCGGGTGCATGGGATCGCTGATGTCATAAACTTCGGTCATGCGCTTGACGCGCCAGCCCGGTACGCCGGAGACCAGATAGGCGATGCCGGTGTCGCATTCCCAAAAGCTTTTGTGGGTGTCGGTCAGGCCTTCGGTGTGCCAAATCAAGGCCGGATGCGCCGGATCGGTCACGTCGTAGATTTCATGGCCCTTGCCGCCGAAGACCCGCAGCAAATAGGTCTTGTTGGGATCGCCCTTGGGCAGCGTCTTGCCGTCGCACACGCGAGTCATCTGTGCGCCACCTTCCTCGTAATTGCCTGCGGTGCCGGGAATGTGGGCGAGATATTGGGGATGTGCCGGATCGGTGACGTCAATGATCGACGTGCCGTTGAATTCAGCTTGGCCGGTGATCGGATTCATCGGCTTGGGAACCTCAGGGGTGCCGCCATGGTGGCCGATATAGGCGATGTAGCGGTTGCCCTGGTGATGGATCGTCGGCTCGTAGGCGCTGCGATGCTGCAAATCGTTGTAGCCGACAAGGCGCATATTGCTCGCTTCGGGCGGATCCCCGACCTTGGGCGCTCCCGGTACCGTAACGATATTCGATTGCGCCATCTGGGCGATCGCGGGCAATGCCAGCACGGCAAGCGCGGCACCGGCGGCAAACGCCACGCCAATCGCACGGTCGGATTTCATTCGCATCCCACGCCTCTCCTTGTCGCCTGCCCATTGTCGCGCGGCTATTTTTTCCGTCGCGTTGTTGTTCTCGGCCCGTCATTGCTTGGGAACGCCGGCCTGCGCGATCAGCTTACCCCACTTGTCGATGTCGCCGCGCATCTTTGCTTCGAGCTCGGCCGGTGTCGAAGCCTTGGCGTCGATGCCGAGATCGAGCGCGCGCTTCTTCAAATCCGGATCGGCCAAAACTTCATGCAACGCGGCATTGAGCTTGTCGATGATAGGTTGGGGCGTGCCGGCCGGCGCAAACAGACCGTTCCACGCGGTGACCTCGAAATTTGCCACGCCAGCCTCCTGAACCGTTGGGACATCCGGCAATTCCAGCGAACGCTTCTCGCCGCTGGTCGCCAGCGCCCGGCCCTTACCGCTTTCGAGCGTGGGCTTGAACGGCGCGTAAAAATCGATGCCGAGCTGCACGTCATCGCGCAGCAGCCCCACCACCACGTCGGGCGTGCCACGGAACGGCACGATAATGACGTTGATGCCGGCCATGGCTTTGAACAACTCGGCAGTCAGATTCTGGGTGCTGCCGACGTTGATGGTCCCGACATTGATCGTGCCCGGCTTGTCGCGCGCCGCTTTGAGGAAATCACCGAGTGTATGGTAGGGCGACGTCGCATTGACCATGAAGACAGTGGAGAAATTGCCGATCGTGGAAATCGGGACGAATTGCTTGATCGGATCGAACGGCAGATGGTTGAACAGCGGCACGCTGATGGCGGTCCCGTTGGTCAGGAGCGTAAGGGTGTAACCGTCCGCGCCACCCGCCAACGCCGCACGCGCGGCAGTGATGCCGCCGGCGCCTGGATTGTTCTCGATAACAAACCGCTGACCCAATTTATCGCCGAGCCGCTCGGCAACGAGCCTCGCGGTAATGTCGGCGACGCCGCCGGCCCCGAACGGAAGTATGACCCGGACCGGATGGTCGGGATAATTGGCCTGGGCGGAGGCACCGGATACGACCGCGACCGCTCCGATGAGCGCAAACAAGAGTGCGGCAAAGCATCGTGCAACAGTGGCATTTGCGAATTCCATATTTCCATCCATCGTCATGCGGAACATCTAACCTCGCGCGGAACCGTCGCGCTCGTTTGTTATCGGAAAATCCCGCTTTGCTGTCCATTGTTCCTGGGTCTCGGCGGCATAATCGGCGAAACGGCCGGCGGCAATCGCCGCGCGCGCTCCGGCGACGAGATCCTGGTAATAGTAGAGATTGACGATCGATAAAAGCGTGCCGCCGAGCGCCTCGCCGGCCTTGAACAGGTGATGCAGATAGGCGCGCGGGAAGTCGCGCGCGGCGGGGCAGCGGCTTTCCGCATCGAGCGGCCGCGGATCGTCGGCGTGGTGGGCGTTTTTGATGTTGATGGCGCCGAAACGGGTGAAGGCAAGGCCGTGGCGGCCGTTGCGGGTCGGCATCACGCAATCGAACATATCGATGCCGCGGGCAATGGCGCCGAGAATGTCGGACGGCGTGCCGACGCCCATGAGATAACGCGGCTTGGCGGCCGGCAGCGCCGGTGCCGCTTCGGCGACGATTTCGAACATCTTTTCCTGCGGCTCGCCGACGGCAAGGCCGCCGAGCGCGTAGCCGTCAAACCCGATATCAGTGAGCGCGCGTGCGCTCTCCCGACGCAGCCGATGATCGTCGCCGCCTTGCACAATGCCGAACAGCGCGTGACCCGGAGGCGCATGTTCGAAGGCCCGCTTCGAGCGCTCGGCCCAGCGCAGCGACAGCCGCATGGCGCGCTCGATCTCGCTCGGCTCGGCCGGAAGCCGCACGCATTCGTCAAGCTGCATGGCGATATCGGAGCCGAGCAGAATCTGGACTTCGATGGAGCGCTCCGGCGTGAGCTCGATCATGGCTCCGTCGAGATGCGACCGAAAGGTGACGCCCTCCTCCCCCACTTTGCGCAGCGCGGCGAGTGACATTACCTGAAAGCCGCCGGAATCGGTCAGGATCGGATAGGGCCAGCGCATGAACGTATGCAGCCCACCGAGCCTGGCGACGCGCTCGGCGGTCGGCCGCAGCATCAGATGATAGGTGTTGCCGAGTACGATATCGGCACCGGAGTTGCGTACGTCATCATGATGAACGCCCTTGATCGCCGCCTGCGTGCCGACCGGCATGAACGCCGGCGTGCGCACTTTGCCGTGCGCCGTCGCGATCTCGCCAGCGCGCGCGGCGCGGTCGGTTCCAATCAGGCGAAACGAGAAGGGATCAGGCATCGCGGCTTTATCTAGCACGCGGGCTTGGGAAGTTCGCACCGCAGGCCACGTTCTTGCGGCCGCGCCCCGGAATTGAAGCCGTCGAAATCCATCAATTCCGTCTGCGGTCACTGCTTGGCTTGTGCGGCGCCGTCATTGGGCTCCGCCGGCCGGCGGTCCAGCCAGGTCAGGGCACGATAGGCATTCACCAGACCCGCGCCAAAATCCGAATCCGGAACGATGGGCCCCAGCCGTTCGGCGGTGGCGATCAGAGCAGCGCGGATATCGCTCGGCTTCAGAGAGGGGCTGCGCTCGAGCAACAGCGCCGCGACCGCGCTCACATGCGCTGCTGCAATCGACGTCCCGGTTGTGATCTGATAGGCGCCGCCTGGCGCCAAGGCGAGGATATCAACCCCAGGCGCCGCAACCGCGATGTAGCGGCCGCGATTTGCCATCGCGAACAAGTGGTCGTCGGCGTCCGTCGCGGTCACGGCGATAACGTCCGGATCTGCGGCGGGGTAGAGCGGTTTGGAGTGCGGTCCAGCGTTTCCGGCTGCCGCTACAAGAACCGTTCCCTTGTCGTAGGCCGCCGCCAGAATTCGCCGCAAGGCCGGATCGGCCGGACCGACGAAACTCATGTTCACCACACGCGCCTCGTTATCCACGGCCCATTGCAGGCCTTTGTATATCGCGAAGGAAGTGCCGTTCGCCTTGCCGGGCGTATCGTCGAACGCGTGTACCGCCAAAAGCTTTGCGCCCGTCGCAATACCCAACAGCTTGCCGTGGGAGGCGATGGCGCCGGCAATCGCGGTGCCGTGACCGTGAGCGTCCTTGGCGCCGTCGAGTGCGTCGAAGCTTTTGACGACGGCGCCGTCAAGATCCGGATGCTTGGCGTCGATTTCAGAATCGATCACGGCAACAAGCACATTCTTTCCCGTTGCCATTTGACGCGCTTGCTCGACCTGCAATTTGGTCAGGACATATTGCGCCGGATCGCCCGCGGCACCGACTGGCGCCTTGTCCGCCTGGGCTTCGGGTACCTGCACCTTGCTCGCCTGTTCCTGAAGCGTGAAAATGTAGTTCGGCTGCACACTGGCGACGAGGCGTTCCGTCCCGAGCGCCCGGACGACGTTCGCCACCGAGCGGCGCCCGGCGATGCGCCATCGATAAAGGCTGCCGCCGATCAACTCAAAATTCTCCGACTCAAGACGCGTCAGGCCGTATCGGCGCGCGATCTGATCGATCGCTTGCGGCGTTGCGCTTGATACAAATTCCGTAATGACTTCGTCGGAAACAAAACGCGGCTGACCTCCCGAAGCAGTAGGACCGTTATTGTTGTTGCCGCCGCTGTTGCGGCCACGGCCAAGGCCGCCGTTGCTGTTACCTCCCCCGACTAAGCCGCCAGCGATAGGAGGATGTCTCGGCCACCCGCTGCCATAAGGGGGCCGGGCAATAAATACGCCACCCATGGGCGGCAGCGCCGGCCGCAAGCTTTCGTGGCCGGCCGCCGGCCCACTGATTACCGGACCGGTCAAAGCACCTGGCTGTCCGCCGTGCACCATATCGAACGCCGCAACCGGACTGGTGTCGTCAATAGTCCACGCGGCAAGCATCAAGCCGCAGAGCAGCAGCGAGCGGATCGACCACGGCCGGCTTGGTGCCCTTCGCATGAGATACTCCCGATCTGGTGCCGTCTCGTCGCAGCGTGCGGTCAAGCGCGCGGGGCTCTACCGCCCTGCTCAGTTGGTCGCGGCGACGAAGCCCACGACCTTGTCATCCTGCAGTTGTTGCACCACGCGCATCAGATCATCCTTCGCGAGCTTGGTTGGCGCGACACGCACCTGGTAGAGCTGACCGCCGGCCGGCCCGTCAACGATGCTCAGCTTGTTCGCCGACAAGAAAGCGGCGATGTCGGCCGCGGTCGCCTCCGACCTGAAGCGCATGAGAACGTAGGTGCCCTCGCGGCGGACGTTCGTCGGCGCCGAGGCGGTTTCATAGCCGCCCGGGATTGCTTGCTCGAGCAAAATTCCGGCGAGCAACCCCGCCTGCAGCATGATGGCAAGCGCCGCCGCCGTCGCCGACCACGCCAGCGTGCGCGGCGACAGCGCGGCAAGAAACTCCGCGAAACGGGCGCCGAGATTGAGGGCCGCTTTTTGCCGCGGCGTGGGCAAAGCGTCGATCTTGGCGAACAGCGCCTTGACGTCGCCGGTCGACGGCTCGCCGGACATTTCGTTGATCGACGTCTCCTGCGCGAACTCGGCCCGCACCCATTCAAAGCGGCGCGCCAGTTCGGGATCGCCGGCCAGCGCCGCCTCCACCTGCTGCGCCTCGCGCGCGTCGAGCGTGCCGGCGGCATACCACGGCAGCAGCAGTTCGATTTCACTCGGTTCACGTTCGTTCGCCGTCGTCATGGCCAACCTCGCTCGATGCCGCGCTCGCTGAGGAGCTCGGATAATTTTTTACGTGCATAGAACATTCGCGTCTTCACGGTCGCCTCCGGGATGCCGACGATTCCCGCAACTTCCAGCACCGACTTGTGCTGGTAATAGACAAGGTTCACGATCTCCCGGTGCTCAGCGGACAGCTTGGCTAGACACTGCCGCAGCACCTCGGCGGTGTCTTTCTTCGCCAGCGCGACTTCCGGATCGTCGGCGTGATCCTCGATCGTGTCGGCCTGCTCTTCATCCAGTTCCACCTCGCGCCGACGCTGCAGAACGCTCAGCGCCTTGAACCGCGCGATACTCAAAATCCACGTCGAAACCGCCGAGCGGCCCTCGAAGGTTGCGGCTTGCCGCCACACGTCGAGGAAGACATCGCTGTTCAAATCCTCCGCCACCGCTTCGTTGCGCACCATGCGCAGCAAAAACCGATAGACGCGAACACGATGACGCTCGAACAGCGCCGCCATGGCGAGCCGATCGCCCTTGGCGATCTTTGCGATCAGATCCTCGTCCGAAGTCGTCTGCATCGCCGGACCATCGGCCTCGTGAGTTAGGCAACCGGCGGGCGCAGAGGTTCAAATGAAATCGCAGAAAATGCGCACGATTCGCCCGGCGCGCTGCGGCACGCCGGCAGTCTCCCCCTTTTGGACGCCATTGGGCAAGTTTTGGGCTGCGCTAACGCGTATCCGGAAACCGCTGCGGCGGTTCGCCGCGCGCCGCGCTCGCGGGCAAAAGCGCCCGGTCCAAAGCATCCAAAATCGCTTTGAACCTTTCTCCGGGCTGCCTGTCCTACCCAGCAACGCAACTCCAACCTGGGAGAATGACAATGTCGCGCAAAATCATCCTTACTCTTGCCGCCGCAGCCACGCTCGCCACGGCGACGTTCGCCCCCTACTCCGCCGACGCCAAGGACTTCGGGCGCGGCATGGGAGGCGGCGGCTCCTTCAGCGGTCGGTTCGCCAGCTTCTCTGGACACGGCGGCCGCCTCGTTCCGATCCTCACCCCGGGCCGGCCCGACCATCCGACCCTGCCGCCGCCGGTCATCGGCTTCCACGATCACGATCACGACCATCACCATCACTGGATCTTCCGTGATGGCCGCTGGATCATCATCGACGAAGTCGTGGGCGAGGGATCAGCGGTGGTGACGGCGCCTGGCCCGTGCACCTGCCTGACCAAGACCTATACGCCGTCGGGCCTGGTCGTGTTTGCCGACATCTGCACCAAGGAATCGGCCAGCGCCTCGGTCGACGGCACCGCCGACGCGACCCAAGTGCCGACGACGCCGGTTGCGGCCACCGCCGTGCCGATGAGCGCAGTACCCACGACGCCCAATTATGCGGGCCGCACCTACGAAGACTATCTGGCGGCCAATCCGCAGGCTGCTAGCCCGCAAGCCGCAAACCCGCCGGCCGCGCAGAAGAACTAAAAAAGCCGGCGAAGCACATCTCAACTTGAAGTCACGTCGCCTGCGGCAAAACCGCAGGCGACTTTTTTATGCGGTCCCCGCCTTCACGGAACAGCAGACAGGCGTCGCCGTAGGAGTAAAATCTGTAATTATGAGCGATGGCATGCGCATAGGCGTGCTTCATCGTGTCGATGCCGCTGAAGGCGCAGACCAACATGAACAGCGTCGAGCGGGGCAAGTGGAAATTGGTCAGCATCACGTCGACGGCGCGAAAACGATAGCCCGGCGTGATAAAAAGCGCCGTTTCGGCGGAATAGGCTGTGAGCGTGCCCTCTTCGTCCGCCGCGCTTTCGATAAGCCGCAGCGAAGTCGAGCCGACCGCAACGATGCGGCCGCCTTCGCGCCGCGTCGCATTGAGCGCCGCCGCGGTTTCGACGCTGACGGTGCCCCATTCCGGATGCATCACATGCGCCTCGGTGTCGGCCGTCTTCACCGGCAGGAACGTGCCCGGGCCGACGTGAAGCGTCACGCGGTGCAGCGCGACGTCACGCTCGCGCAAGGCCGCCACGACACCCTCGGTGAAGTGCAGCCCGGCGGTCGGCGCCGCCACCGAACCCTCCTCACGCGCGAACATGGTTTGGTAATCGGAGAGGTCGCGCGCGTCGGTCGAGCGGCGGCTGCCGATATAGGGCGGCAGCGGCATCTCGCCGCGCTCGGCGAGCGCCTGGTCGAGCACCGCGCCGTGAAACGCGAAGGCGAGCGTGACTTCACCGCCCTCGCCCTTCGCCTCGACGGTGGCGTCGAGCTGATCGAGAAAGCAGACGCGACCTTCACTGCCAAAGCGCACGACGTCGCCGGGCGCGAGCCGCTTTGCCGGTTTGACCAGCGCGAGCCAGCGCGAGCCGTCGAGGCGCTTCGTCAGCGTGGCAGCAATCTTGGGCTCGCGGTCGCCGCGGCCGAGCCTGCGGCCGTGCAGGTTGGCGGCAATGACCTTGGTGTCGTTGACCACAACCGCGTCGCCCGGGCGCAGCAAAGCCGGCAGATCGCGCAAGGTGCGGTCTTCGAGTTCCGCCGTTTGGCCCGGACGCACCACCAGAAGCCGCGCCGAATCGCGCGGCGAAGCCGGCCGCAATGCGATGCGCGCCTCGGGCAAGGCGAAGTCAAAGAGGTCGGTGCGCACTGGTTTCCACTTGTCGGCACCTTGTTTTAAAAGGCCATATCGCAACCCTTGAGTGGCAATCAACGTGACCCCGAGCGCTGTGATCCAGGTCAAGCCCGGCATCGGCGACGTGATCTGGCACTTGCCGTTCATCCGCGCCATTGCAGCCGTGTCGCCGGGCGCCGCGGTGACGTTCCTCGCGCCGCCGACGAGTCGCGCCAGGGAGTTGCTGGCCGCTGAAACCTGTATCGCCGAGACGATCTATTTCGATCACGACGGCTCCGATTTGAGACGCGGCCTGAATTTGATCCGGCTTTCGGCGCTGCTTCGGCGCAAGCGCTTTGACACCGTCTGGATTCTCGACCGCACCACGCGGCCGGCGCTTGCAGCCATGCTTGCCGGCGTCCCGAGCCGCATCGGGCTCGGGCTCGGAGCACAGCGGTTCTTCATCACCAATCCGGGCATCGACCACAACCACTTTCACGACCCACCGATAGACTGGCTGCGCGCTCTTATGGCGGCGACGAAGGCCCCGTTGCCGACCACCGAGCCGAACCTGCAATTGCCCGCCGATCTCATGGCTGCAATCGGCAAAAGATTTGCGCGAGCGCCGCGGCCGTGGATCGTTGTCGGCATCGGCGCTTCTCATCCGGACAAGGAATGGCCGCGGCACCACTGGGACCATTTGCTCGAGGGCCTGCGCAAGCGCACGCCCGGAACCTTGTTTTTTATCGGTGGAGCGGAAAACACGACGCGGGTGCAAAGCCTGATGACGCGAGACAGCATCGAGCCTGCCATGAATGCTTGCGATCTCGGCATCGCCGAAGCGGCAGCTCTCCTGCAGCATGCCGATCTTTTCCTGGGCGTGGATTCCGGCCCGATGAATTTGGCGGCGGCAGTGGGAACGCAAGCCGTCGGCCTATTCGGCAGCACGCCGGTCCTGACTTATTCCAAGTTCATCCGTGCCGTGGTTCCGGACGGCGGGCCTGCGCCCGGCGGCATGCAGCGAATTTCGCCCGACCAGGTGCTCGCGTGTTGCGCGCCCTTGATCACCACCGCTGACAGCAAATTCAAAGATGCGCAGGCGATTCTATCGCCGGACATGATCACGCCTTTCGTTTCGGTGATTATCCCGACGCGCCACCGCCCCGAAATGCTCTTGGAGGCGATCCATAGCGCAAAGGCACAAAGTTTCGCGAATTATGAAATCATCGTCGTCGTCAATGGTCCGGAAAATCCGCTCACTCAAAAAAGCCTGGACTGCGCCAAGGCTGCGGGATGCCGCACCGTTCGTATCGAGCAAAGCGGCATCGCGGTCGCTTTGAATGCCGGCATCAGGGCCGCTCAGGGCCAATGGATCGCTTTTCTCGACGACGACGATCTCTGGGAACCGAACCGGCTCAAAGTGGCGTTGTCGGCCGCCGAGACCAACGCTGCCGACGCGGTTTTTTGCGACATCGTGCTTTTCGATCAGGCCCGACGCTTTGCCGGAACGCGGCTGAGGCCGATCGGCGGCCTGACCGCCGGAGAATCGATGACGCTGACAAATTGCGCCGGCGGCTGTTCCTCAACCATGGTGAAGCGCGCAGCGCTGTTGGCACTCGGCGGCTTTGACGAGACGCTGGTTTCGCCGGATTGGGATCTATGGATGCGGCTTGCATGGCAGTACCGCGTTGCATGGGCCGACGCTCCCTTGGCCTTGGTGCGGCGTCATCCCGGCAATACCTCCAGGCAATTCTCCTGGGCGCGCTCCACCCTTCGTATTCAATGGAAGGCGCTGTGGACGCTGCCGAATGATCTCAAGCACCTGCGGCTGCGGATCGTTGCTCAGATGCTGAAAGTCGCCATGAAGGGCGCGGAAAGAGCCTTTCGCGTCCGGTTCATTCAACCGGTACGCAAGGTCCTGACGGCAAAAACCAAGAGCTAACCGGGCGCTCGGAACGCTCAATGCGCCTCGGGCCCGCCACCGATGCTGCGGTCGTCGACGAAGCGGATGGCGATCGGCCGGCCCGCGACGGCGCCGCCCATGCCTTCGCTGAAATGCAGCGGGACGCAGCGTTTGAGCGCGGCGTCTACCGCTTCGCGATAGATATCGCGCGTTTCGGCGGGCGCGTCGTGGCTCGCATAGGTGACGCGCGGCGGCGCGACGATCTCGCCATCGCGCTTGAAGGCGAAACGGACGGTGTATTCCATGCCGTGCCGCGCCTCGTCCTTGGGCGGCGGCACCCAGCAGGCGCGCAGCGCCGCATAGAGGGCGCTGATGGAATCGAGCGGATGCTCCTCGGCGCTGGTGGCCGCATCGCCGTTGCCATTCTCCGACCCACCTGCGGCCTTGCCAGCATCGCCGCTGTCTTTGGCGGCCGGATCATTGTCGTCGCTCGAGACGATGGTCAGCCGCAAATCTTGGCCGATCGGCGGCAGATATTGCGGGAAGCATGGGCCAAGATGGAAAACACCGCAGAACGAAGGATGGCACGGCCGTCCGCTGAGGACGCTGCATGGTGCCTGCGCCGGCGGCAGATGAAGCTGAGCTCTGGCGCGGTCCGCCGCCACGCCGAGCCCTATTGCGATCGCCCCGCCGACGATGAACACGCCACGGGCGAAACCCATCGGGCCCTCGCTACATCACGTCCGCGGCCACCTGCATGCGCACGATGCGATCGGGCTTGGCCGGAGGCTCGCCCCGTTTGAGTTTGTCGACCACGTCCATGCCGCTGACGACCTCGCCCACCACGGTGTACTGGCCGTTCAGGAAGGAGCCGTCGTCGAACATGATGAAGAACTGGCTGTTGGCGGAATCGTTGCTGTGGCCTTTGCGCGCCATGCCGACGACGCCGCGCGTGAACGGCACCTTGGAGAACTCGGCCTTCAGGTCCGGGTGCTTCGACCCGCCGGTGCCGTTGCCGTGCTGGCCGTCGCCGGTCTGCGCCATGAAGCCTTCGATGACGCGGTGAAAAGGCACGTCATCGTAGAAATTCTCGCGGGCGAGCTTCTTCAAGCGCTCGGCGTGAAGCGGCGCGACATCCTCGCGCAGCTTGATGACGATCGTTCCGGGCGTCGCCTCGAGAATGAGCGTGTTATCCGGATCGGCACCTTCGGGCAACGCGGTGCCGCCTTTTTCCTTTTCAGCCATGGAATTGCGTTCCTCTATTGACGCGGACTGGAAGCGCGATGTCGCCAACCGGCAACCTCATTTCTCGATCGTCGCTTTCTTGATGTAATCAAGCTTGGCGAAATCTCTAGTCAGATAGGCATTGCCTTCGCGCTGAATGCGGCCCTGCTCCGGGCCTTGTCCGCTAGGCGCGCCCTCGCCGTAACCGGCAAACAGCGCATCGACCACGTTCATGCCGGACACCACTTGGCCGAATGGGGCAAAGCCCTGGCGATCGAGCGCGCCGTTGTCGCCGAAATTGATGAAGACCTGCGTGGTGCGGGTATTGGGGCCGGCCGTGGCGAAAGTGATTAAGCCGCGCTTGTTGCTCTGCTTCACCGGGTCGTCGGGGATGCGAGCCTCGCGCCACACCGCCGAGACTTTCGGATCGGCGTGGATGCCGAACTGCACCATGAAACCGCTGATGACGCGGAAGAACCGCGCATTGTCGTAAAAGCCGTTCTTGACCAGATTGTAGAAACGGTCGGCGCCCGCCGGCGCCCAGTCGCGATGAACGGTGATGACGAAGGCGCCCTTGCTGGTGTCGAACTTCGCATTGTAGGTCGCCGGCGCCTGCTCATTGAGCGCGGCCGGATTCGCGAGGCCTTGGCTCCAGGCCGGCGCGGCGCATGTCAGCGCCATAAGTAATGCAAACAGACGGATCATGATCTCTCCCGGGTGAATTCCTACTTCGCAAACTTCCGTTTCAGCCGCGCCGCGACCTGCGGCGGCACGAAGGCAGAGACATCGCCGCCCATGCCGGCAATCTGGCGCACCAGCGTGGCGGTGATCGGGCGCACCACCGGAGAAGCCGGCAGAAAAACGGTCTGCACCTCCGGCACCATGACGCCGTTCATGCCCGCCATCTGCATTTCATAATCGAGATCGGTGCCGTCCCGCACGCCGCGCACCAGGATGGTCGCGCCCTCGCGCTGTGCCGCCGTGACCACAAGACCGGCAAAGGTCGTGCAGGCGATGGCGCAGCCCGCAGCATGCCCAAGCGGCCCGCAAATCTCCTCCAGCATGGCGAGCCGCTCGTCGCTTGAGAACAGCGGCGTCTTGCCGGGATGGACGCCGACCGCCAGCACCAGCCGGTCGACCAGGCGCACGGCCTTCGCGACGACGTCGAGATGGCCGTTGGTGATGGGGTCGAACGACCCGGCAAAGAGCGCGGTGCGCGGCATGGCGGCGGTCTAGCCCGCGCCCGGATGAACCGCAAGGCGCGTCGGAAAAATCGTCCGCAACACCGAATCCGCTCCGCGCTGACGCCGGCCGGCGCTTCATCGATACCCTTAAGCAAGCGGAGGCATCGCTATTTTATGTGTAGAATCAATATTTTACATGAAACGGTAATTTTGTGATCTCGATCAAGGAAACCAATGCGCCTCTCGACGACACTAAAAGTAGTCGGACAGGCAACCGAAACACCGCGACGGCGTTCATTGTCGGACAGACGGCGGAAGGTTGTCAGCAGGGGATGGTGACATGATCAAATTCTTATACGCCGTTGCCGTCGCCGCGATCGTAGCGGCTGCCTTTGTGGCGTTTCCAAGCCTGTCGCAGCGAGTCGAAGCCGGCGCTCCGGCGCTGAGCGGAAAGTCTGATCGCGCCGATGCCCGCCCGCTCGGCGACGATTGCTCGCAGCATGCTTGGCCCTATTTCGAGGCCGGTTGTCTGCGTGACCGGCGCAATTCGTTCGGACAAGCACGCGAAGTCCGATTCGTTCGGGTGGATGAGCTGCGACGCAAATCCGGTTCACCGGTACTCGCGGCGCGCTAAGGTCGCGGTCTTATAGCGGCCTGGTGGCATTCCTGGAGCGGCGAGAAAGCTTCGCGGTCGTTCCCGATTACGCGCCGCTCCATCCGGACTACGCGGTGATTGCAAATCGACGAGGCTGGAGGCGCAACACTTCGGCCGCCAGCTTCAGCGCCGCACCGTCGAGCGAGCGGCGGACCTCGACGCTTGCAGGCGTCACGACAAGCCCCGCCGGCAACGCGAATTCGAAAGCGTGACGGCCGCTGCCGAGGCCGGCCAGTTCGAGGTCGCGGCGATAGCGGTTGGCGAGCGTGCGGCCG
>DATJYT010000491.1:0-6235 GCA_035499475.1 Xanthobacteraceae bacterium
AGCTCTTGGTGGTGCGATCGACCGTCGCCAACGTCGCCGGCTTGTTGATGAAACCGCGCTTGACCATGCCGCTCGCGGCGTGACCGGTGAGCAGTGCGTTTTCGGATAATTTCATGCGCGGCGCGGTGCCGTGGCCGAGCCTCTCCTCCGGCACGAAAGCTGCGCCCATGCGGCGGCGCTCGGTGACGCCGAGCAAGCCCGCCGCCTTGCCATCGCTGACGATAGCGCCTTCGCCCGAGGCCAGGCGCTCGCCCGACAGCGCGGCAAAGAACTCGTCCTGGCCGTTGCCGGCAACGCCGGCGATGCCGACGATTTCGCCGCCGCGGACTTCAAGCGACACATCATCGAGATGCGTGCCGTGGGGGTCGTCAGGCTCCATCGACAGGCGATGAATGACGAGCCGCGGCTGCGCCATGCCGCGTCCCGAGGTTGCTTTGACTTCGCCGATGTCGGAGCCGACCATCATGCGGGCAAGCGACACGGCAGTCTCGCGCCGCGGGTCGCAGGTCGCCACTTTCTTGCCGCCGCGCAGGATGGTCGCGGTGTCGCAAAGCCGTTTCACCTCGTCGAGCTTGTGGCTGATGTAGAGAATGGCGCGGCCTTCGCTCTTGAGGCGCCCGAGCACGACAAAGAGCTGGTCCGCCTCTTGCGGCGTCAGCACCGCCGTCGGCTCGTCGAGAATCAGGAGCTTCGGGTTCTGCATCAGCGCGCGCACGATCTCGATGCGCTGCCGCTCGCCGACCGAGAGCCGCCACACTTCGCGTTTCGGGTCGAGCGGCAGGCCGTAGACCCGCGCGGTTTCCTCGAGCCGCCCCGAGATTTGCGCAAACGATTCGGTCGGTGGCAGGCCGAGCGCGACGTTCTCTGCGACCGTGAGATTCTCGAACAGGGAGAAATGCTGGAACACCATGCCGATGCCGAGCGCGCGGGCCTCGGACGGACCGCCGAGAACAATCTTCTTGCCCATCCACTGCAGTTCGCCGGCGCTCGGCTGGATGAGGCCGTACATGACTTTGACGAGGGTCGACTTGCCGGCGCCGTTTTCCCCAAGCAAGGCATGAATCTCGGCCTGGAACAGGTCGAGGTCGATGCCGTCATTCGCCAGGAAGTCCCCGTAACGTTTGGTGATGCCGATCGCCCTTAACAGCGGCTCTGTTCCAAACGAAGCACGTGATGGGGAAACGTCATGCATCGGGATGGTTACGTACTCTCCGCTTCTGCAAACTTCATTCCACCGGCGGAAGTCTGGCTGGTCAACGCCGTATCATCAATCAAAATCAGCGCCGGCAAAAGAAGCCAATTTGCAAGGGGCCTGCCCGAAGCCGTCCGGCGTAGCGCCGACTTCGTCGCGCGTGCGGAGCCCCGAGTGAGTCGGCATTTGATTGGATCGACTGAGCGTCGCGTCGCTGTGGGAAAGATCTGACTTCCCGGCCCGCTAAAGCTCTTCCGATTGTGTCTCCAATTTGTCACATCGGTCGGAATTCCACGTACCGAGCCATGCCAGGAGTGAAAAAATAGGCGCGTGGAATTTGCCAGCTGCGTGCGATCCATCCGCGTCTGACAGGATGGATTTGTCCCATGCACCTTTTTAAGTTTTCTAGATTTTTCGGCCTTTTCCATCGGGTCGTCAGCGCGATGAGAGGGATCATTTCGCGCGGTGGAGAGGCGCAATATGAAGATTTCCGGCCACATGCACCAAGAAAGCGGCAATGCGCTGCTCAAAGTACGGGCTTTTCGTGCATACTCCGCTGCGTAATCTGATTCAGACAGCCGATGACTTCCGCTTCGGTCGTCGACGGGCCCGGGGGCCTACCTGAGTTTCGAAGTTTCGATCTTTAACCGGCTAGGGGGATGTCGTGACCCACCAGAATATCAAGTCTCATACTAAGGCCTTCATGCTCGGCGCAGCGGCCGCGATTTTTGCGGGCGGATGCGCTCTCGCCGCGGACATGCCTGTCAAGGCTCCGCCGCCGCCGAAAGCGGTACCGTTCTTCTTCGTGAATGATACCTCGGTGAGCTTCACCTGGTACTTCAACGCGACCGACCCGGGCGTCTCCGGTTCGAGCAACACCGTCCCGGGCGGCGTGGCCGGACAAGGGAACAGTTTCTGGCGGGCGTCGGGCGAGATCGATCACTTCGACGTCTGGGAATACGGCACGAACCTGATCCACATCGAGGCCGACCAGTACGCCAAACAGGACCCGATTCTGGGCGAGCCGGGAGCGGTGGGCTCTCGCGAGTTCTTCGCGTTCTCGCGCAGCACGATCGGCTTTAACGAAATCAGCCACAGCAAGGCGTTCGCGACCCCGATCACCAATGACGTCGGTTTCGAGATTGGCGCCAATGCCGGCGTGCAAAACAACTATCTGTCCGAGCAGACAACGGTGTTCGTGGTCGGATTGAATTTCGACGTGGCCATTCCGAAGCCGCTCGGAACTCTGCTCGTCGGCGTGATGGCCGACAAGGAATTCACCCACAACCAGTTCAATGCATGCGGACCGGCAGGGTTCGGCGATGCCCAGAGTCCTGCGGCGGGCTTCGGCGGCGGCGCATGCGCCGGCGGCGGCTTGTTCGACGGCGATCGCAGCTTCGAGTGGACCTGGCGGGTTGAAACGTTCTACTCGCTGCCGCTGGGCTTCATGGGCAGCTGGGCCGACTCGCTCCACGTCGTGAACATCGCCAACATCATCGGCCCGAAGGGCACCGGCATCTCTACCGCCAACTGTAACGCGCTCAGCGCCGGCGGTTGCGGCGGTGTCGGCCTTTTCGGTTCGACGCCGTTCACCAACAACGAGAGCAAGACCGAGGTCTTCGAAGATGTTCGGCTCTCCTGGGATACGTCGAAAGTGTTCTGGGGCAAGCCGGGAATTTGGGATACATATGTCGGTTACCGATACTGGTATAACAAGTTCGGCACCAACCATAACGCGCCCTTGTTCGCGCTGATTGCTCCCGGTACATCGGTCGAAAGCACCGCCTACGTCGGGACCACCTACCACTTCAAGTGATCTCGCGGCGGATGTAGAATGTACACATGCCCGGCCTCGTGCCGGGCATGTTCGTTTTAGGGTCGTCGCTCGTTGTTAAAAGCCGGCGGCTGCGCGTTGACACTATGATGGGCTGACTGATGCGTGAGCGTGACGCGCCGCCCTTTCTCGAAGCCCACGGTATTGTTAAACGGTTCGGCAGTCTGGTCGCCAACGACGTTTCCCATTTTGCCGTGGGGGCAGGTGAGGCCGTCGCACTGCTCGGCGAAAACGGTGCCGGCAAAAGCACGCTTTCCAAGATCCTTTATGGATATTACGCGGCTGATGCCGGCGAAATCCGGATCGCCGGCAGGCCGGTTGCGATCAACTCGCCGCGCGATGCCCGTGCGCTCGGCGTCGGCATGGTGTTCCAGAATTTCTCGCTCATTCCGGCGCTCAGTGTGCTTGAAAACGTGGCGTTGTTTCAAAATGGACTTCCGGCCGTGGTGCCTCGCGCGGCGCTGCTCGAAGGTCTGCGCCGCCATGCGGAGCGAATGCGGCTTGACGTCGACCCGCATGTGCCGGTCGGCCGGCTTTCCGTTGGCGATCAGCAAAAAGTGGAAATCGTCAAGCAGCTCATGGCCGGCGCCCGCGTGCTCATCCTCGATGAGCCGACCAAAGTTCTCGCTCCGCAGGAAAGCGAGGCTTTGTTCGCAACGATCGCGAAGCTGCGGCAGGACGGCCTTGGCATCGTGCTGATCACGCACAAATTGCGCGAGGCCTTGTCCTGCGCGGATCGGATCGTCGTCATGCGGCAGGGGCGCGTCGCGGGCGAGCTTGATCGGCCCGACGCGACCGAACAACGGCTGCTGACGCTTATGTTTGACGATGCCGTCGCCCGCGCAAGGCCGCCCAAGCGGGGCGGCCGCAGCGCCGGCGCGTGCCTGCTTGAACTATCCGCCATCTCGACGACCGGCGGCGACGGCGAAACAGGCCTCAGCGACGTGTCGATGAAGCTTCATGCCGGCGAAATCGTCGGCATTGCCGGTGTTTCGGGAAACGGCCAAAGGGAGCTTGGCGACCTCATTCTCGGACTGAAGCACGCGAGCCGCGGCTCGAAGCGCCTCTGGAACGAGGACGCGGCGCATTGGTCGATCGCGACCATCCGGCAGAAGGGCGTCGCCGATATCCCCGACGATCCGCTGGCGCTTGCTTGCGTGCCGGGGTTGTCGGTGCGGGAGAACCTCGTGCTCGGCAGCGGACGGCGCTACCACGCCGGCCTCGGCTTGGATTGGCAACGGCTCGACGCCGACATGCGGCGAAGCTTTGCCCGCCTGGGCTTTCCACGTCCGGTTTTCGAAGGCCGCGCCGGAACGCTGTCCGGCGGCAATCTGCAACGCGCCGTTCTGGCGCGTGAATTGGCGCACGAGCCGAAGCTGATCGTCGCGCTCTATCCGACGCGCGGCCTCGATGTGCGCAGCGCCATGGCGGTTCGCGCGCTTCTGCGCGACGCGTGCGATAACGGCGCGGGCGTGCTCGTGGTCTCGGAAGACCTGGACGAGCTGTTCGAACTGAGCGACCGGCTGCTGGTGCTCTGTCAGGGGGCGATCGCGGGCGAATTCCTGCCGGAGAATTTCCGCGCCGAGGCGGTTGGCCCGCTCATGGTCGGCGCCCGCGGGGAAGCACATGCCGCGTGACGGGGCAGCGCTGTGGCGCATGCTCTCGGCGCAAACCGCGGCCGTGGCGCTGGTAGCGCTGATCGCGCTCAGCGCCTTCTCGGCCCTGCTGCTCGCCGCCGGCGGCAATCCGCTGAAGGCCTATGCCGACACGGTCGTTTATGTCTTCGGCAACGCCTACGGATTCTCCGAACTTCTGGTGCGGATGACGCCGCTCCTCCTCACCGCGATTGCGGCGGCGCTGCCGGCCCGGATCGGGCTCATCAATGTCGGAGCCGAGGGCCAGCTCTATATGGGCGCGTGGCTGGCGACGGGCGGCGAGCTTGCCCTGCAGGATCACTCGGCCTTTGTCGTGCTGCCGCTCTTGACGCTCCTGGGCTTCATCGGCGGCGGCCTGTGGGCGCTCTTGCCGGCGCTGTTGCGGGCGCTGCGGTTGGTCAACGAAACGATCTCGACGCTGCTGCTGAATTACATCGCGCCGCTGATCGTAAGCTATTTCATCTTTGGACCGTGGCGCAGCCCGGAAAGCGCGTCTTATCCGCAGTCGCCTGCTTTCGTTGATGCGGCGCGGTTGCCGACGTTTTTCCATTCGCGCGTCCACGCCGGATTGATCTATGCGGCCGTGTGCCTGGCGCTTTATTGGCTCGTTATGACACGCACGCGCTTCGGCTTGGAGATGCGCGCGATCGGCGGCAATCCCGAAGCGGCTCGACGGCTCGGCATCCCGGTGTTTCGATACATCCTCATAGTGATGTTCGTTGCTGGCGGCATCGCCGGTCTCTCCGGGATGGCCGAAGTGTCGGCGATCCAAGGCCGCCTGGTTTCCGAACTGTCGCCGGGTTACGGCTTTATCGGCTTCCTGGTGGCGTGGCTCGCCGGCACGAGCGCGAGTGGCATCGTGATCATGTCGTTTTTGTTCGCAGTGCTGAGTTCGGTCGGCGACATGCTGCAGATCACGCAGAGTTTGCCCTTTTCGGTGATCAATATTCTGATGGCGGGCATTCTGTTCATCGTGCTCGGACGCCGGCCGGCGCGGAGAACGGCGTGATGTTCGGTCCGCTCCTCTATGGCGTCGCCGCCAGTTCCGTCATGTCGGGGACGTCGCTGCTTTACGCTACGCTGGGCGAAATCGTCGGCGAGCGTGGGGGCATCGTCAATCTCGGCCTCGAAGGCATCATGCTGGTCGGCGCCGCCAGCGGCTTTGCCATGACCGCGCTGACCGGCGACCCCTATCTGGGGCTTGCGGCAGCGGCGGTCGCCGGCACTGCGCTCAATCTCATCTTTGCCTATCTGGTCGTCTCCCGGCGCGCCAACCAGCTAGCGACCGGCCTGACCCTGATGTTCTTCGGCCTGGGCCTCAGCGCGCTGGTGGGCCGCCCCTTTGTCGGCGCCCTGATTAGCGGATTGCCGAAACTGCATCTCTTCGGCGGCGCTGGCGCCCGCGGCGGGCTCCTCAACTACGATGTCCTCGTTTATCTCGCGGTCCCGGTGTCGGTCCTGATCTGGTGGCTCCTATTTCGAACCCGCTGGGGCCTGGAATTGCGCGCGGTCGGTGAAAGCCCGGCGGCGGCGCTCGCGGCCGGCGTGCGGCCG
>DATJYT010000492.1:0-8983 GCA_035499475.1 Xanthobacteraceae bacterium
GCGAGGCCGAGATCAAGCTGGTCGAGGAAAAATGCAAGGCGCTCGGCGTCGAAGCCCTGATGGCCGATCATTGGGCGATGGGCGGCGAAGGCGCGGCCAATGTCGCGCGCGCCGTGGACAAAGTCTGCGACAGCGGCAAGAGCAAGCTTAAATTCCTTTATCCCGACGACATGCCGCTCTTGGAAAAGATCCGCACCATCGCCAAGGAGATCTATCGCGCCAAGGACATTTCCGTGGACAAGCCGGTGCGCGACCAGCTCGCCAATTTCGAGGCGATGGGCTACGGCAAATTCCCGATCTGCATGGCCAAGACCCAATACAGCTTCTCGACCAATCCCGACGCCAAGGGCGCGCCGACCGATCATACGATCAACGTGCGCGAAGTCCGGCTGTCGGCGGGCGCCGAGTTCGTGGTTGCGATCTGCGGTGAGATCATGACCATGCCCGGTCTGCCGAAAGTGCCGGCGGCGGATTCGATCGATATCGGGGCGGATGGCCGGATCGTGGGGCTGTTCTAGCTTCGTGTCGCTCGTCGCCGCGAAGGCGAGGACCCGGCCAACCCGGAAATCAATCTCCACGGATTGATGCAACAAACGAAAAGAGGTCAACGATGCTGAAGTTCTATTACAGCGGCGCGCCGAACCCGACCAAGGTCGCGCTGTTTCTCGAAGAAGCTGGCCTACCCTACGAGCCGATCCCGGTGGACACCCGCAAGGGCGACCAGCACAAGACGGATTATCTCGCCATCAACCCGAACGCCAAGGTGCCGGCCATCGTCGACGGCGACGTCACCGTGTTCGATTCGAGCGCCATTCTGCTTTATCTCGCCGAAAAAACCGGCAAGTTCCTGCCGGCCAAGACCGACAAGGCGCGCGGCGAGCTGTTGTCGTGGATGTTTTTCGTGTCGTCGGGCGTCGGCCCTTATGCCGGCCAGTCGGTGCACTTTCGCAACTACGCGCCGGAGAAAATCCCCTACGCGATCAACCGCTACGCCTTCGAGGGGCAGCGCCACTTCGGCATCCTCGACGCGCGGCTCGCCAAGCACAAATACATGCTCGGCGACGCCTATACGATCGTCGACATGAACGTCTGGGGCTGGGCCCGCATGGTGCCGAACGTGCTTGGCGAGGGCGCCTGGGACAAGTTCAAGAACCTCAAGCGGCTGATCGACGAGATCAACGCGCGGCCGGCGGCGCAGCGCGCTTCGGCGTTGAAGGACCGCTACAAGTTCAAGACCGAAATGGACGCCGAAGCCCTCAATGCGATGTTCCCGCACCTGAAGGAAAAGGTCGCGTAGGACCGGACCGGGGCGGCGGCGCTTCGCGGGGCGCCGCGCCCCTCGGCCCGAATGCCGCCGGCAGGACTCGGAAGCTTCCCGCCGTTCGCTGCGATGCGAAGCCGCCATGACGATGATGCCGCGTTGAGAAGTCGTCTAAAATTTTCGCCTTATTGCAACCTGCCGATAGGCCGGATTTTTGCACCTCGACGCTAGGGTGCGTTGCCCTGGCCGCTCCTGACCGGGACGCCGCCGCAAAAACGGCGGTATGGCCGTTGTCCTTTGTTCCGCCGGGAACGCCCTCATGCCCAATGTCGCCGTCGCCCTAGAGAATCCCCAGTATCCCGAACATCAATCGCTGATCGATGAATTGAACGAGGCCGTCGTAAACGGCAGTGACAAACAGCGCGAAAGAATTCTCGAGCGTGTCACCGATTTGTTTGCCGCCGGCTCACGCGGCTATAACGGCGAGCAGATCGCCCTTTTCGACGACGTGCTGCGGCAACTCGCGGCCGACATTGAAGCGAAGGCGCGGTCGCGGCTCGCTCACCGGCTGGCGCGCATCGACACCGCTCCTCCCAAGCTGATCCGCCTGCTCGCCTTCGATGACAAGATCGAAGTGGCGGAGCCGGTGCTGATCCACTCGCGGCAATTGAGCGACGCCGATCTGGTGGAGAATGCCAACGTCAAGAGCCAGGAGCATCTTCTGGCGATCGCCCAGCGCTTGAGTCTGAGCGAGTCGGTCACCGACGTTCTGGTCGAGCGCGGCGATCGGCGCGTGGTCTTCAAGGTGGTGAAAAACAACGGCGCCCGTTTCTCGCCGACGGGCTACGACAAGCTCGCGACCCGGGCCCGCGACGACAGCAAGCTGACGCTTGCTCTTGGTGAGCGCGGCGATCTGCCCCGTCAATGCTTTCTGAAGCTGCTCGAAACCGCTTCCGCGTCGGTGCGCGCCAAGCTTGAACGCGTCAATCCGCAGGCGGCCACCGCGATCCGCGACACGATCGACGAAGTGGCGACCGCGATCCAACAAGAGGTCCGCAAGGCGTCGGACGGCTATGCCTCGACCATGCGCGAGGCCAAGCGCAACTCGCTTGTGCATCCGTTGACCGAAGCCAGCATTCATGCTCCCGCCCATGCCCAGGAGTTCGAGCGGACCGTGGCGGCTCTCGCCAAACGCGGCAGTTTTCCGGTCGATCTGGTCGAGCGCGCGCTCCTCGACAAGGGCGAGGACATGATCCTGATACTCGGCAAGGCGGCCGGCTGCTCCTGGATCACCGTCAGGGAAATGCTGCTGATGTACGTCGCCGAGCGCGACTTGCGGAGCGAGGATCTGGCGCATGATTTCGAGCGCTACAAGAAACTCAGCGAGACGACCGCGCGCAAAGTCGTCAATTTCTATGGACGACGCTTGAAAATGCGGGCGCAAAGAAAGCACGGCGCCGGCGTGAAGGACGCGAGAGGCGTGACCTCGTAGGTGGCCCGGCGCGTCCTGGTTCTGAGCGAAGAAAGGAAAACGGCGCGGCTTTGCGGCCGCGCCGTTTCTACCTTTTGCACCGAAACCGTTATTGGAACAGCTTCAACGCATTTTCGAGGGTTTGCAGCACGCCCCACGCCAGCGGGATGCCGACGAAGCCCCACGCCAACACGAGATGTAACGTGGTCGAACCGTTCTGTTGATCTGTATTCGCCATGGTTCTTCTCCTCAGGCTCCGGCCGGCTTGGCTGCGGCGCCGACGTTCATCTGACCGCGTTCGGCGTCACGGTCTGCTTCCATGTGGTAGCGGGCATGCACCGCTTTTATCATCATGTTGCAGAGGAAGCCGACGACCAGCAGTCCCGCCATGATGTACATGGTGACGTTATAAGCCTGCGCCTTCGGCACGCCGTGGTCGATCTGATACTCGCGGATGTAGTTCACCAGCACCGGCCCGAACACGCCAGCCGCCGACCACGCCGTGATCAGCCAGCCGTGGATGGCGCCGACGTAACGCGTGCCGAACATGTCTTTCAGATAGGCCGGTACGGTGGCGAAGCCGCCGCCGTACATGCTCATGATGATCACGAAGCACAGCACGAACGCCGCCACGCTGCCGATCGAGCCGGTCCATGGCACCAGGCAGTAGAGGACGGTTCCGAGCACGAAGAAGCAGAAATAGGTATTCTTGCGCCCGATATAGTCCGACGTTGAGGCCCAAAAGAAA
The DNA here is from genome assembly GCA_035499475.1 of Xanthobacteraceae bacterium. GTDB lineage: Bacteria > Pseudomonadota > Alphaproteobacteria > Rhizobiales > Xanthobacteraceae > BOG-931. The sequence continues at coordinate 3,481 of DATJYT010000492.1, forward strand.
CGGCCCAGCATGTTGAACAGGCTGAGCAGTCCGACGAAGCCCGCGGCGGCCACCACCGAAACCTTGCCTGGGAACATTTCCTGGCTCATCGCGGAGGCCTGTCCCAGCACGCCGATGCCGGCGGTGACGTTCAGGCAGAGCACCCACCAGATCAGCCAGAACTGCGGCGTCTTGATCGCGTCGTAGACGTAGACGTCGTTCTTGGTGATCAGCTTCTGCTGGACGACCGGCGGCGTGTAACCTTCCGGCTTCCAGCCCGGGGCCGGTATCCGCACGATCGCGGCTCCGACCCACATGAAGATCAGATAGATCACGCCGAGGCTGATGAAGGTCTCGGCGACGCCCACATGGGTTGGCGTCGAGAACTTCGCCATCAGCCAAACCGAGAGCGGCGAAGCGATGAAGGCGGCGCCGCCGAAGCCCATGATCGCCATGCCGGTCGCCATGCCGGGGCGATCGGGAAACCATTTGATCAGCGTTGAAACCGGGGAAATGTAGCCCAGGCCAAGCCCTATTCCGCCAAAAATGCCGTAGCCCAGATAGACGACCCAGAGATTGTGGATGTAAATACCGAAGGCCGAGATGAAGAAGCCCAAGGCCCAGCATAAGCCCGCTGTGAACATTGCTCGGCGCGGGCCGCCTTCTTCAACCCATCGCCCAAAAATCGCTGCAGACGTCCCGAGCACGAAGATGGCGATGGAAAAAATCCATCCCAGTTCCGGTAGACTCCAGTCGCCCGGTGCGGACTTGCTGATGCCGATCAATTTCGTCATCGGCAAATTAAATACGCTGAACGCGTAGGCTTGGCCGATGCAAAGATGGATGCACAGGGCCGCCGGTGGCACTATCCAACGGCTAAATCCGGGCTTGGCGATCGTATGGCTACGATCGAGGAAAGAAAGCATGCTCATCGCGTATTCCTCCTGAGAATTCCCTGATAGTTTTTTCCAAGTCTTCTTGTTCGAGCGGGCGACCATTGTCCCCCCGGCCGGCTCCGCGAACGATTGTTGTTTTTATCAGTACAATTGTCTCGGCCGCCGTGAAATATCAATTCGACCATAGTTAAGGGCGTGGGCCTCCGCGGGCTTGACCGTTCGAGTGGGAATATTCCCGCGTGGGCAACGCGGCTGCCGAAGAGGCTTGGGTCCGCGAATAAAAGATTTGTCTTTTCAAACGGTTGGCGCTGATGCGATAATCCGGCGCGGCGCGCCATTTGGCGCGCAACAGCGTGCAATTGTAATTGGCTGCCGGCGGTCGGAAGGCCCCACGCACCACAGCGGCTTGGCATTCGATTGAGGCCAAGTGTCGCGGCGGGGAGATGAGGTACCGGGACGGTCTTTGGCTATCTGATAGGAGTGGATTGAGCAGCTCCGCGCGCGTGGACGCGCCGCGGAAATGTGAGACTTTACGGCTAATGGTTTTACGGCCAATCGTCATGTCTCCATCGGCACTGTCGCGGAGAATTTTCGCATTGGCAGTTCCGAAAAACCCAGAGGAAGATTCTATTTTGCCGCTTCGAGAGAAAATCAATGAGCTCAGCTGAGCCGCCAACGGCCTTGGCCCCCGACCAGCGTGGGAAAGGCGGCCGGCGGCGGCCCGCGCGCACGCCCAAGGGCCGCCAGATCGATCCGCAGGCGGCCGTGGACATCGAAGCGCTTTTGACCGATCGCTCGCGACGCCGCGATCTGCTGATCGAGCACTTGCACCTGATTCAGGATCACTACGGCTACATTTCCAGCGCGCATCTTGCCGCGCTTGCGGCGGAAATGAAGCTCGCGCAAACCGAAGCCTACGAGGTTGCGACCTTCTACGCGCATTTCGACGTCGTGAAAGAAGGTGAGACACCGCCGCCGCCCGTCACAGTGCGCGTCTGCGACTCGTTGTCCTGCGCCATGGCCGGGGCCGAACGTCTGCTGAAAGAATTGTCGGCGGCGCTCGGCGCGAAGGTGCGCGTCGTGCGCGCGCCCTGCATGGGCGCCTGCGACCGTGCGCCGGCGTGTGCGATCGGCCACGTGCAGGTGATGAACGCCACCGCGGCGTCGGTCACGAAGCTCGCTCACGCGGGCACTCATGCCCACGCGCTCAAGCCCGGCACCGACTACGAGGGCTATGTCGCGGCCGGCGGCTACCGCGTTCTCAACGAGGCGCTCGATGGCAGGCGCACGCGCGACGAGCTGATCAAGGTCGTCAGCGACGCCGGGCTGCGCGGCCTCGGCGGCGCTGGTTTTCCGACCGGCCGCAAATGGTCGCTGGTCCGCGCCGAGCCGGCGCCGCGCCTGATGGCGGTCAACGCCGACGAGGGCGAGCCCGGCACGTTCAAGGACCGCTACTATCTCGGCCTCGACCCGCATCGCTTCCTGGAAGGCATGCTGATCGCAGCCTGGGTGGTCGAAGCCGCCGAAATCTACGTCTACATCCGCGACGAATATCCCGAACTACGGTTGATGCTCATCGACGAGATCGCCAAGATCGAAAGCGCGGGACTCGATCGCTTCAGCAAGATTCATCTGCGCCGCGGCGCCGGCGCCTATATCTGCGGCGAAGAGTCGGCGATGATCGAATCGATCGAAGGCAAGCGCGGCCTGCCGCGGCATCGCCCGCCCTATGTGGCGCAGGTCGGCTTGTTCGGCCGGCCGACGCTCGAGCAGAACGTCGAGACGCTCTATTGGGTACGCGACATCATCGAGAACGGCGCCGCGTGGGTGACGTCGCAGGGCCGCCACGAGCGCAAGGGTTTCCGCAGCTTCTCGGTTTCCGGCCGTGTCAAGAAGACCGGCGTGGTGCTGGCGCCGGCCGGCATCACGGTGCGCGAACTGATCGACGAATATTGCGGCGGCATGGCCGATGGCGAGACCTTCAAGGGTTATCTGCCCGGCGGCGCTTCGGGTGGCATTCTGCCAGCCGCCATGGCCGACTTGCCGCTCGATTTCGGCACGCTGGAGAAATACGGCTCCTTCGTCGGCTCACACGCCGTTGTGATCCTGTCCGAGAAAGACGACGTCAAATCCGTGGCGTTGAATCTGATGAGATTCTTCGAGGACGAGAGTTGCGGCCAGTGCACGCCGTGCCGGGCCGGAACCGAGAAGGCGGCCCAGCTCATGGCCAAGGGGCCGTGGGACGCCGCCCTTCTGGAAGAGCTCTCGGCCTTGATGCGGGATGCTTCGATCTGCGGCTTGGGCCAGGCAGCCCCCAATCCGTTGATTTCCGTGCTAAAATATTTTCCCGATGAGTTGAAAAAGCCGTTGCGGCAGTGGTGACCGAAAGGCCCTCTCGATGAACGACGCGAAAGCGCAAAAGCCCGACACATTCACGATCGACGACCGCGAGATCGACATCCGCGCCGGCGAGACGATTTTCAACGCCGCGCGCCGCCTCGGCATCGAGTTGCCGCACCTTTGCTATGCGCCGAAGCCCGGCTATCGGCCCGACGGTAACTGCCGCGTCTGCATGGTCGAGATCGAAGGCGAGCGCGTGCTGGCGGCGAGTTGCCTGCGCACGCCGGCGCCCGGCATGAAGGTCAAGACGCAGACCGATCGCGCCAAGACCGCCCGTAAGATGGTCGCCGAGCTTCTTCTCACCGACCAGCCGGAACTCGCGGTGGCGCACGATCCGAACTCCGATCTCTGGAAAACCATCACGCAGCTCAAAGTCGAGCCCGGCCGCTTTCCGAAGCGAAATGCCAGCGCGGTGCCGAAGCCCGATCGCAGCCACGTGGCGATGGCGGTCAATCTCGACGCCTGCATCCAGTGCAATCTCTGCGTCCGCGCCTGCCGCGAGGTGCAGGTCAATGACGTCATCGGCATGGCCGGCCGCGGCCACGGCGAGAAGATCGTGTTCGATTTCGACGATCCGATGGGCGCCTCGACCTGCGTCGCCTGCGGCGAATGCGTGCAGGCCTGTCCGACCGGCGCGCTGATGCCGGCGACCATGGTGGACGAGAACAACGTCTATAAGGGCAAGCCGGACCGCACCGTGGACAGCGTCTGCCCTTATTGCGGCGTCGGCTGCCAGCTCACCTACCAGATCAAGGACGATAAGATCGTCGCGGTGGTCGGCAAGGACGGCCCGGCCAATCAGAACCGGCTCTGCGTCAAGGGCCGCTTCGGCTTCGACTACGTGCACAATCCGCAGCGCCTGCTGAAGCCGATGATCCGCAAGGACGGCGTGCCGAAAATCCCGCACGAATATATCGACCCGTCGAATCCCTGGACGCATTTCCGCGAAGCGACTTGGGACGAGGCGCTCGATCGCGCCGCCGCGGGCCTGAAGAAAATCCGCGACCGCGACGGGCCGCAGGCGCTGGCCGGCTTCGGCTCGGCCAAAGGCTCGAATGAGGAGGCTTATCTTTTCCAGAAACTGGTGCGCACGGGCTTCGGCACCAACAATGTCGATCACTGCACGCGGCTGTGCCACGCCTCGTCGGTCGCGGCGCTGCTCGAGGGCGTCGGCTCGGCCGCGGTGACCGCGACCTTCAACGAGTGCAAGAATTCCGACGTCATCATCGTCATCGGCGCCAATCCGACGGAAAATCACCCCGTGGCCGCCACGTTCTTCAAGCAGGCGGCCAAGCGCGGCGCCAAGCTCGTGGTGATGGATCCACGCGGGCAGGCGCTCAAGCGGCACGCCTGGCGCATGCTCCAGTTCAAGAACGGCGCCGACGTGGCGATGCTCAACGCCATGCTCAACGTCATCGTCGCCGAGAAGCTCTACGACCAGCAATATATCCAGACCTACGTCGAAGGCTTCGAGGCGTGGAAAGAGAACGTCAAGGATTTCACGCCGGAGGAGATGGCGCCGATCTGCGGCATTCCCGCCGATACCTTGCGCGAGGTCGCGCGCACCTACGCGCGCGCCGAAAGCGCCATCATCTTCTGGGGCATGGGCGTGTCGCAGCACACCCACGGTACCGATAATGCGCGCTGCCGGATCGCGCTGTCGCTGATCACCGGCCAGATCGGCCGGCCCGGCACCGGACTTCATCCGCTGCGCGGGCAGAACAACGTGCAGGGCGCGTCCGACGCCGGCCTCAGTCCGATGTTCTTCCCGGACTACAAGTCGGTCGAGAACCCGGACATTCGCGCCCAGTACGAGAAAGCCTGGGGCGTCAAGCTCGACCCCAAGAAGGGCAAGACCGTCGTCGAGATCATGGACGCGGTCCATCACGACGAGATCAAGGGCATGTACATCGAGGGCGAGAACCCGGCGATGTCGGACCCCGATCTCAATCACGCGCGGCAGGCGCTGGCGCATCTCGAGCACCTTGTGGTGCAGGACCTGTTCCTCACCGAAACCGCGGTCTACGCCGACGTGATCCTGCCGGCCTCGGCGTGGCCGGAGAAGGACGGCACCGTCACCAACACCAATCGCCAGGTGCAGATGGGCCGCGCCGCGCTGCCGCTGCCCGGCAACACCCGCCGCGATCTGTGGATCATCCAGGAGATTGCCAACCGTCTCGGCTGCGGCTGGACCTACCAGCACGTCAGCGAGGTGTTCACCGAAATGG
>DATJYT010000493.1:0-2539 GCA_035499475.1 Xanthobacteraceae bacterium
GAGATGGAACGGCTTGGCGACATAGTCGTCGGCGCCGGCATCGAAGCCCTGCACCTTGTCGCTCCAGCGGTCGCGCGCGGTCAGCATCAGCACGGGCATGGCGCGTCCGGTGCGCCGCCAGGCTTCGAGCACCGAGATGCCATCCATCTTGGGCAAGCCGATATCGAGGATGACGGCGTCGTAGGGTTCGGACTCGCCGAGGTAATGACCTTCCTCGCCATCGAAGGCGCGGTCGACGACGTAGCCGGCGTCGGTCAGCGCAGTCGTGAGCTGGCGGTTGAGGTCTGGGTCGTCCTCGACGACGAGGAGGCGCAAGGATGTCTTCTCCGTCAGCGGGCGCTGACGGGCTCGCCACTGGCGGCGTCAACGGTCGCGGTGAACACTTTGCCACTGCGGCCGAGGAGAGTCAGCACATAGAAGAGTTTATCGCCATTGTGGCAAAGTCGTGCGCGCACGACTTCGGCATGGCGGCCGTGCTGACGCGGGGCTTTTATGGCCTGGGCGAGCGAAATCGCCTTGTGGGAAGCGACCGCCGCGCGCTGCTCCGCCTTGGTCAGGCAGGCAGTTTGCGGCACGTCGACGGCTTGCGCCGAAGCGGCCATAAGGCCGATGAGAACAGCGAAAGTCAGTCTGGGGAAAACCAGCATAGTACGAAGGGTAGCGGCATGCCGGTGAACGCTGCCTGAACGGTAACAAAGCGTTCTTGGAACTGTTGTTGAATTGGGGTTCGTTCTGCCAAAAATTCCTTAGAGGTTGATGCGGTTGCTAGCGTCGGTTGTGAACCTCCATTTGGGCCTGCAATTCGACTTTCATCTTGAGGTCGCGGAGTCGCCCAAGCGCGCCACTCCGGCGTGAATCGATCAGCGCTTCTTTCAGCATGTCTTTGGTCTTACGAGGCGGCGGCTTCGCCGCGAGCTTAACGCTATTTGTTCCACTGCTGCTGCCACGCCGCGAATTCCGCCGGCCTGATCCGGTAACGCGCGAAATTACCTTCGTGCAGGCCAAGAAGTTCGCTTTCTGCGACCTCCTGGAAATGCGCGCGGTCGTTTGCGTCAATATGCTCACTTGTCCATGCGCTGACATACGAGAATGCTTTTTTCTTATCCATGCCGCCGCGGACGACATCTGCGACAACCTCACGCAGGTCGGTGCGGTGCCGCAGCCGGAAGGAATCTGGTTCGCCCAGCGATTGCCTGACCGCCGCGTAGCGGTCTGCGGAGCGCTCGTAAGCCCAGATGAATACATCGCGCAGCAAGTCGGTCTTGTTCAGTTCGTAGACGCCGAGCACGGCGTCCGTGTATGAGCCGCGCGGCACCCCTTCAAACGAGAGCGGTGAGAGGTTGCCTTTGATCAGCGGAATGTTGGCGGACAGGCGAGACACGCGCTTGTTCACGTCATCGAACGGCTGCAAGTACGGAAGCTGGACCATGACGAAGAAGGCCTGCTCGAACGGATCGGTTATCGCCGCTGCCGTTGCAAGAAGCTGGTCAAAGCATTCCTCGATAAGCTGCGGCACTTCCAGCGGGTGAAAAACCGAGCGCTCGATGCCGACGCCGATGCGGCGCAACCTTCCTGCCGCAAGGGGATCGGCAAGCAGGTTGTTCGCCAGCAGCGCGTGAAGGTTGAGGATCGTGTAGCGATTGAAGCCGATATCGTCGGCGGTGCCGACGAGAAATTCGATCGCATCCTTGTGGTTGAGGATCATCTGCGCTTCTAGGCGCTCCTTGCCTTCCGCTTCCTGGCCGAAGTCGATCAGCCTTTTCGTGTCGAGCAGCGAATAAGTGTTTCCTTCCAGCCGGCTTGAATTCCAGGACAGGTCGATCAGTAGCCTGTTCAATATCTGCCGCGCATACGTGCCGGCCGGCTGTTCGGTAATTTTCGGGTTGCCAACTTCGTGCAGATGCTTTCGCTCGGCCGCCGTCAGGTAGAACCGGTCATTCGGGCGGTAGGAATCGAGAAAGGCGCGGTTGTACCCGACGGGCTTGCGGGCCTCGGGAGCCTGGCGGATATATTTCTGGATTTCGACGCCGGGGCGCGACGGTGTGATGACCGCTTCGCCTTCGACCATTGCCTGCGATGTGCCGGCGGCAGTACCAGCGGCTTCTGTGATCTGCGGCAGCTTGTACCGCGCCCAGCGCCCCTCGCCCTCCATGAAAAGGCGGCCGTTATCGACAAGGCTTTTGAGCCGGTACTGAAGAGTCCGGCGCGGCGGCGGGGACGGCAGGGCGTCGGCGATCTGTTGTGCCGTGCGTCCGTCTGGATGGCCGCGCACGGCGTCCTCGATCGGCTTCAGCTCGTTTTCCGGCAGATTGCGGGGCACGCCAAGGTCCATTTGTTGCGCGTAAGCATCATACGCGCAATTAAACCATATCTACACGCAACTTTCAAGCAGTACGCGCTACTTTATAGCTCTAGGCGCAACTATTCTTGCGCGCAGGCGGCCTATGTTGCGCGTAACCACCAAAATTGCGCAGAGGCCGCCCTTTGGGGGCCGGCCTAAAGCATCTCGGAAGCCGCGCCTTTATGTACTCGTGGCACT
>DATJYT010000494.1:0-11372 GCA_035499475.1 Xanthobacteraceae bacterium
GTGACGTCGGAAATCTGCATGACGTCAAGGAGCGCGGCGACGCGCGGCATGATGTTTTTGCCCGACGTGGTCGCCGCCGCCATGATGGTGTCGTAAGGACCCGCCAGCGCGACGATGAGCGCGGCGACCGGCTCGGCCAGCATGTGCTCGTAGGCCGGCGCATCCGCCAGCAAGACCTTACCGACGCCGTCGAGCTTGGCGGCCGCATCGGCCACTGGCTTGCAGTTGTGACCGGCGACGAGAATGTGAACTTCGCCGCCCTGCGCCTTGGCGGCAGTCAGCGCCTTGTTGGTCGAATCCTTGAGCGATTTGTTGTCGTGCTCGGCGAGAAGAAGGGTCGTCATCAGATCGCGCCCGCCTCGTTCTTCAGTTTCTCGATGAGCTCGCCGACGGTCTTGACCTTGACGCCGGCTTTGCGCACCGGCGGCTCGGCGGTCTTGATGACTTCGAGGCGCGGCTTGACGTCAACGCCGTAATCGGCGGCGGTCTTTTCCTCGATCGGCTTCTTCTTCGCCTTCATGATGTTGGGCAGCGACGCATAGCGCGGTTCGTTAAGCCGCAGATCGGTGGTCACGATCGCCGGCATTTTGAGTTTCACTGTTTGCAGGCCGCCGTCGACTTCACGCGTCACCATCAGCGCCTCGCCGTCGATCGCGACTTTGGAGGCGAAGGTGCCCTGCGGCCAGCCGAGCAGCGCGGCGAGCATCTGGCCGGTCTGGTTGCAATCGTCGTCGATGGCCTGCTTGCCGAGCACGATGAGGCCCGGCTGTTCGGCTGCGGCGATCCCTTTGAGGATTTTCGCCACCGCGAGCGGCTCCACATAGCCTTCGGTCTTGACCAGGATGCCGCGGTCGGCGCCCATGGCGAGCGCGGTGCGGATGGTCTCGGCCGCCTGCTGCGGACCGATGGAAACGGCGACGATCTCGGTCGCCTTGCCGGCCTCTTTGAGGCGGATCGCCTCTTCGACGGCGATCTCGTCGAACGGATTCATCGACATCTTGACGTTCGTCAGCTCGACGCCGGAGCCGTCCGCCTTGACCCGGATTTTCACATCCTTGTCCACCGCCCGCTTCACGGGCACGAGAATTTTCATGGGCTTGTTTCGGCTGTTTGGAGGCTGGTGTTCGGCCGCTCTCGGCCGTTCTCGGTCCCGGCGATGCTGCGGTGCGGCAACCTAACGGCGCGCGTGCTTGCGGTCAACGCCGCTCAACGGTTCTGGCCCGGCGCCCACAGTACGTCGCGCGCGCCTTTGTCGTTGGCGTAACGGCTTGCCACGAACAGATAATCCGACAGGCGGTTGACGTATTTGAGGACCTCGGGCGTGACGCTTTCGTCCGGCTTGTCGCCGAGCTCGGCAATGAGCCGCTCGGCGCGGCGGCAGATCGTGCGGGCAAGATGCAGATAGGCGGCCGCGGCGCTGCCGCCCGGCAGGACAAAGGATTTCAGCGGCGCAAGCTCGGCATTGAGCCGGTCGATCTCGGCTTCGAGCCAAGCCACCTGCGCCGCGGTGACGGCCAGGCGCGCGCCGCCCGGTCCCTTGCCCTTGCCCGGCATGGTGAGATCGGCACCGACGTCGAACAGATCGTTCTGAATGCGCGCCAGCGCAGCGTCGAGCGCGGCGTCGCCCGCGGTGTGCAGCCGCGCCACGCCGATCGCCGCGTTGGCTTCATCGATGGTGCCGTAGGCGGCGACGCGCAAGTCGTATTTCTTGCGCCGCTCGCCGGTGCCGAGCGCCGTAGTGCCGTCGTCGCCGGTGCGGGTATAGATGCGGTTCAGGACCACCATGACGGCCTCGCGTAACGTGGGCGCATCGATAGATTCATTCTAGCGCAATCTCGAAGGCGGGTGCAGCACGCCGATCACGCGATCTGAGTGCGCCGCATGCGTTTCATATTCGAGCGGCTCCAGTCGAAGTCCGCAGCGCGGCCGTCGACAATCGCGTAAGCGCGCTCGGTCGCCGCATTGAGCCGCGTTTCCACCGTGCGCCGCGCTTCCTCGAGCGCTGCATCATCGGCATCGGGCGAGACGCGGATCGGCTCGCCGACCGTGATGGCAAAACGGCCGAACGGCAAATGAATGACGGAGCGGTCCCAATTGTTCATTTCAAGGCGGCGGCTGGTGGCGCCGGCGACGGGATAAATGGCGCGGCCCGAGGCGCGCGCGAGCTGGACGATGCCGCGGCCGGCGACGCGCGAGACTTTCGGCACGTCGGCGGTCATCACGATGGTGTAGCCCTCCGCCAGCGCGTCGACCATCGCCTTGAAGGCATAGACGCCGCCTTTGCGCTGCACGTCGCGGCCCTGCGTGCCCGAGCCGCGAATGGTCTCGACGCCGAGCCGCTCGGCGGCAAGTGCGAACATCTCGCCGTCGCGGTGTCGCGAGATCAGAACCTTCACGCGGTGCTGCTCGTGGCGCAGGAAAGGGATCATGAAATGCTGGCCGTGCCAGGTCGCGACGATGACCGGCAGGTCGGGCGCGACGCGGTCGTAAAAATCTTCCGGCTCGAGCCCGTAAGAACACGTGCCCCACACCATGCGCAGATAATTCGCCGCCAAAGTGCCGACGGATTTCTGCACCCATGGAACGGTTCCGAGCTTCCTCAACGACATCATCGCTTAGTCCGCACTCGCCGGCGCACTTGGACGGTCCACTTCAGCGGCCCATCGCCCAGATAGTCGCCATGATGATCACGATGGCAATGAATTGCAGCAGCACGCGAAGCCGCATCAGCTTCTGCGAAGTGTTGCCGGAGCCGCCCCGCATCATATTGACGAGGCCGAGCAGCAGCACCACAGCAACCGCGCCGATCGCGATCGGGACCGCAATGTGGGACATGAAATCGGACATGGAGGTTCTTGTAGCCCGGGTCGAGCGTTTGCGAAACCCGGGAACAGCGTTTAATCCAGCGGACCGTGCCCCGGATTTCGGCGGAGCTTGTCATCGGGCCGGCCGATTCGGGCCGGATCCGTTGGCTCGATCCGGGCACGGATAAGGACTTGGCAGAGGACCCGCAATGATCGTCGATTTCCAGCACCATTTCACGCCGCGTGAGCTGATCAAGCAGGACCCGGGCGACCGGCTGATCCTCAATTACGATGCGCTCGGCGCGCCGAGCTATACGGTGCATTCGCTGCTCTACGATCTCGATGAGCATGTGCGGATGATGGACCTCGCTGGCATCGACGCCGCCTGGCTCACCAGCGCCGCCGGCATGTGCGCCGACCTCGATACCTCGCGCCTCGTCAACGACAAAGCGAAAAAGGCCGAACGCGATTATCCCGGCCGCTTCATCGGCGCCGCGCACGCTCACCCGCTCGGTGGCGCCGCTGCGTTCAAGGAACTGGCGCGCTGCCGCCACGAGCTCGGCTTCCAGGGCGTGACCATCACGTCGGAGTTCGACGGCAAATGGATCGACGACCCGGCGATCGAGCCGTTCTGGGAGGAAGTCGGCAAGCTCGGCATGTTCGTGTTCGTGCATCCGGCGTTGAAACTTAATCACGCCGAGCAATTCGACGCCTACGACACCGCGCGCGCGGTCGGTCGCGAGTTCTCGCTGATCATGGCGACGATCCGCCTCGTCAATTCCGGCCTGTTCGATCGTCATCCCAACCTGACCGTGCACATGGCGCACCTGTCGGGCGGCATCGCCTCGATGCTGGCGCGCATCCGCAGCTTCCAGGACAAGGAGTTCTGGGGCACCGCCGGCAACAAGCGCCACGGCGCCAAGGGCCAGAAGGATTTCGACTATTACATCGGCAACAATCTCGTGTTCGATACCGCCGGATTTGCTGGCGGCATCGGCTCGGTCAAGGCCGGGCTGTGCGAGATTCCCGCATCACGCATGGTGTTTGCCACGGATTATCCGCAGGAAATCCGCAAGCGCGAGATCGTGCGCGACTTCGTCAAGGAGATTCGCGCGCTTGGCGCCGACGGCGAGCGGATTTTGTCGGGGAATGTGGGGCTGCTGCTGAAAAGCTAAATCAGGATAGGCCTTAGCCTCACGCATAAGCGATGCGCGCGCGACGTCTGCGCAACAGAAGCCACAGCACGATCGAGCCGTTGACCGCGTTCCAGCCCAGTCCGTTGAGAAATGCGGCCTGATACGAGCCGGTCAAGTCGAAAATGTAGCCCGACATCCAGCCGCCGAGAGCCATGCCAAACAGACTCGCCATCAGGATGGCGCCGATGCGCGCGCCCGCCTCCTTCGCCGGAAAATATTCGCGCACGATGATGGCATAGCTGGGGACGATGCCGCCCTGGAACAGTCCGAATACCGCGGAGATGACGTAGAGCGACATCAAGCCGTCGAAGAATAGATAGAGCAGCAGCGCGGCACCCTGCAGCGCCGATCCCAGCATCAGCGTACGCAATCCGCCACTGCGGTCGGCGATGAATCCCGAACCGATGCGACCGGCGATTCCGAACGCCATCATCAGCGCCAGCATGTCGGCGCCGCGGGCGACGCCGTAACCGAGGTCGCCGCAATAGGCGACGATGTGCACCTGCGGCATCGACATGGCGACGCAGCAGCAGACCGAAGCGAGCGCGAGCAGAATTTGCAACGCGGCCGGCGAAAGCCCGAGATTGGCCGGCGACGCCGAGCGTGTTGCTGCACCCACGTTGAGGAGCGCAGCGGGCGCCTTCCGGCGCAAAGCGACGACACCTATCAAAAGCATCGCCACGCCGCAGGTCAGTCCGATGCCGGTATGCGTTGCGCGCCACCCGTAGTGCGCGATGGCGTGTTGCACGACGGGCGGCCATACCGTGCCGGCGATATAACTTCCAGACGAGCACAGCGTCACCGCCACGCCGCGGCGGCGGACGAACCACTGCGAAATGTCCGCCATCAGCGGACCGAACGTCACTGAACTGCCAAACCCGATGACGGCATGCGCAAGCGCGAATACGAACAGGCTGCCCGCACCGGCGGCGAGTAGGTAGCCGGCGCTGAGCGCTGCGCCGCCGACGGCGAGTGGTCCCAGGATTCCGGCAAGATCGAAGAGCCGGCCCATGATCACGCCGCCAAGCGCAAATCCGAGCATCGCCAGCGTAAACGGCAACGAAGCTTCGGCGCGCGCCACACCGAATTCCGCCTGCACCGCGGAGAGCGCCACCACCACCGACCACATGCCGACGCCGCCGATGGTCGAAACCAGCATGGTCACGGCGAGGCGCAGCCATGCCTGCCCTGAATCGGGCAGCGCCGCATTCGGCGAATTCAACTCACCGGGCGTTTCCATCGGGCGACATTCACCAAGGTGAACGTCCCGGTCAATCCGGCGGGCTTTTAGGCTGTGCTGCGTTCTCGGGGAAAAGGTTGGCTCGGCTGCGGCGTCTCAGTCGAGGATCGCAGCGTCATAGGTCGCCAGAGCGAGCGCCATGTCGAGCGCAACATATTTGTACAGGGTCCTGATAAGGCGGCCCTTGGCGAGCACCGGCAGTTCGCTGCGGACAATCACAAGGTCGATGAACTCGATTTTGAGCGCCATATAGGCCGCCACATAAAAGCCTAGATCGAGCCCGACATCGCGGTGCCGGATGCCGATGCGCCGCACGCCGGTGATGTACTCGGCGTTGAAATCCGAGCAAAACAGTGCCTCCCAATGCGCTCTCTGCTTGATCTTGAGCGCTGCGATGGCCGCATCCGACAACGACGGTTCGATTCCAACATGCTGAACGCGCCGATAGAAAATATCGAGTATCTCCTCGGTGCGGGGCGCGAGAATGTTCCACAGCGATTTGCCGAGCTGCTTGGTCTCATCGTCGAATTCAAGAAATTGCAGAAGTGTTTCGATCACGCTATCGGCCGTCTGACGTGGATCGCGTCATGCGCAACCGCATCGCACGCAGCGGCGCCGCGTGGCTGCGGTTGCGGGGAACGCGGCGTGGCGTAGCCCGAATCGGCATCGCTCAGAACCTGCGGTATGCGGCGGCGCAAAACAATCAACCAGTCGAAGATGCTTTCATATTGGCAAATTGCAGTAATCCACTTTGCTATGATAGTTGGAGAAGACACGGCATGTATTTGTGTTCCGCCCCGCTTGCATCGGATAGCACGGCAGTTGCAAATCGTCAGACCCGGCGCCAGGAAGCGGAGCCTCGCGCAATGCGGGCCTTCGTACCGGTGAAGGGCGTTCTTACCTTCCGGATTTTCGACGAGCCCTTTCCTTTCCATGGCCTCTGACGTCAAGTTGCACGATGCGCCGAAGATGGGGTGCATGGGTTGCGCCGTGCGGGGCCTCGGTTTTTGCCGCTTCTCGCTTGATCAGGGCTTTGAGGCCGCACGCGCCGACACGCCGCAAGTCGCCCAGGTTGAAAGAGTCGCGCCGGCTCGTCGCCCGATCTTTCGCGCCAGCGACCGAATCGACGGCCTTCCGGTCATTTGCGCCGGCTGGGGCGCCGTTGTCGCCTACCTGCCGAACGGACGACGACAGATTCTTTCCTTCCCTTTGCCGGGCGAATTCATCTCCTCGAGCCTGATCTTTGCAGACGTTCCCTTTCGCGACGTCGAAGCAGTGACCCCGGTACATTACCGAAGTTTCGATCGCGCGACGGTGCGCCAGCACATGACGATACGTCCCGGGCTGTTCGAAAGACTTTTCAAGGATTGCATCACCGAGAAGGAGCGGCTGGAGGAACTCGCCATCGACCTCGGCCGGCGCAGTGCGGAGGAGCGCGTCGCGCGTCTTATTCTGGATTTGACGGAGCGGCTGGCGAAACATGACCTGCAACGCGGCAGCACGATCGACTTCCCGCTGCGGCAAACCCAGATCGCGGATGCTCTGGGCTTGACGCCGGTCTACACCAACCAGGTGTTGCGGAAATTTCGCAACAGCGGAATCCTGAAAATTGTCGGTCGCTCGCTCACTGTGCTCGACCCTTTGAAGTTGAGCCTGTTAGCCAACAGATGAGCTTGCTACCGGCCGAAGGCCGAAGGGGCTCGCGTGAAAATTCAGTTCGATCCGTCGAGCAGGCGCCGCGCGATCACCTGCGCCTGAATCTCGGCGGCGCCCTCGAAAATGTTGAGGATGCGGGCGTCGCAGAGGATGCGCGAGATCGGGAATTCGACCGCAAAGCCGTTGCCGCCGTGGACCTGCACGGCGTTGTCGGCGGCGGCCCAGGCGACGCGGGCGGCGAGGAGCTTCGCCATACCGGCCTCGAGATCGCAGCGCCTCCCGGAATCCTTTTGCCGCGCCGCATGGTAGGTGAGCTGCCGCGCGATCATGATCTCCGCCGCCATCATGGCGAGCTTGTCGGCGACGCGCGGGAAATTGACGATCGACTCGCCGAACTGCACGCGTGACTTGGCGTAGCGCAGCCCCTCCTCCATCGCAGCCTGCGCCACGCCGATGGCGCGGGCCGCGGTCTGAATGCGCGCCGCCTCGAACGTCGCCATTAATTGCTTGAAGCCCTGGCCCTCGGCGCCGCCGAGGAGATTTTCCGCCTTCACCGCGAAGCCGTCGAACGCGATCTCGTATTCCTTCATGCCGCGATAACCCAGCACCTCGATCTCGGTACCGGACATGCCGGGCGCGGGAAACGGCTCGGCGTCCGAGCCGCGCGGCTTTTCGGCGAGCAGCATGGACAGGCCGCGATAGCCCTTCTCGTCCGGCTTGGTGCGCACCAGGAGCGTCATCAGGTCGGCGCGTACCGGGTGCGTGATCCAGGTCTTGTTGCCGAAAACCTTGTAGGTATCGCCCTCGCGCACCGCACGCGTCTTCAGCGAGGCGAGGTCGGAGCCGGTATTGGGTTCGGTGAACACCGCCGTCGGCAGCACCTCGCCCGAGGCGATCTTCGGCAGCCACTGGCGCTTCTGCTCTTCGGTGCCGCTGCCGAGAATAAGCTCGGCGGCGATTTCGGAGCGGGTGCCGAGGCTGCCGACGCCGATATAGCCGCGCGACAGTTCTTCTGAGACAACGCACATGGACTCCTTGCCGAGCCCCATGCCGCCATACTCCTCGGGGATGGTGAGGCTGAACACGCCGAGCTCGGACATCTGCGCGATGATGTCGAGCGGGATATACTGATTGCGCAGATGCCATTCCTGCGCGTGCGGTACGACTTGGCCGTCGGCGAATTTGCGCATTTCCTCGCGGATGGAATCGAGCGTGTCATCGAGCGCGCAGGCGCCGACGGTGCCTTCCTGGCGATCACGCATCAGCTCGACCAGCCGGGCGCGATGCGCGGCAGTGTTGCCGGTGGCGATGAGATGCTCGACGGTGGGCGTCATCCGCGCCGCGACGACAGAGGCGCTAAGCCCAAGATCGGCGAGACGCACGATCTCGCCCTGGCTCATGGGCATGCCGCCGGCGATCTGCGCCAGGAACTCACCCACGCCGATGCGCACCAACAGTTCTTCGATCTCGCCGAACTCGCCGCGCTCGATCAGCCGCTCCGCGTAGGCGGCCATCTGCCGGATCGCTTCCACGTAGGTCGCGAGCCAGGCGAGGCCGTGGGTGGCGCGCTGTTCGCGGTCGAAGACCCGCGCGACGGGGCGGCCTTCCAGAGTGACCCTCTCGGCGAGCACGCGGCGCGCGTCTGCGAAGAGGGCTTCGACGGCCGAAACGGCGTCATTCAGCCCGGGAAGAAGGTCATCGCCGGGGGGCACAGCGGAAGCGGATGCGGCAAGCGGCATGGAAGGGCTCCGACACCTGAATTTGGCCGCCCGGACGGCACCTTTAGCTTACGCGTGCAGTGCACAAATGCCAACTTACCGCTTGGCCGCTGTGGAGGGGGCGGCTTCACGCGGGGAGCGCGCGGCGGAAGTCACCATTTACCCGTCGAAGACGGGACTTCCGGAGGCAAACCCGGATTCCTTGCCAAATATTAACCATTTTGGGGTTTGCTGGCGGCCGACGCCGCATCGAAGCGCCGCGGCCAACAAGCATTCACTTTTCGGTCGATCGATGGCTTTCGGGCACATATTCTCAAGACTGTCGGTTCGCTCCCGCATCATCCTGCTCGGCATCATTCCGGTCGTCGGCTTCCTCGCCAACGGCATCGCCTATATGGCTGGCGACTTGGAGGTCGGCCACGCTTTCAATACCGTGCATCGCGACGCCGCGGTCGCCGACGCCAGCCGCGACCTCAAAGCCGGGCTGCTCATGATGCGCGTTGCGACGACCGAGTTCGTCGCGCACCCGTCCGATCGCGAGGTGCAGAATTTCGGCGACGGCCAAAAGCTCGCGATGCAGTCGCTCGACCACATCGCGGCGACCCTCGAAGGTGCCGATCAGGACGTGATCACACCGCTGCGCATCACGGTTCGCGACCTCAAGACCAGCTTTGCCAGCTTGGTGAACGAGCAAAAGTCGCTGGGCTATACCGAGACCGAGGGCACCACCGCCGAACTCACGGCGGCAAGCAACACCATCGAGCAGATCATTCACGACGATTTGTCCTGGGTGGCCGAAGGCGACGCGGCCAAGCTCCTGGCGTCGCTTCTCACCATGCGGCGCTACGAGATCGAGTACCGCCTCACCCGCTCCCAGACCGCCGAGCAGCATTTTCTCGACGAGATCAAGAACTTCAATCGGCTGTTCGAACTGGTCGACGGTGCGCCGTCGATGAAGCAGAAGCTCAATACCGAGGTGCAGACCTACAACTACACCTTCGCACAATGGGTCGCCTCGACCGACAATATCCAGCCGCTGCTTTCGCTTATCAGCCACGATACCGAGAGCGTGCTGCCCGAAGCGGACAAGATCATCGCCTCGGCGCAGAACAACACGACGGACGCGGCGGATATGCTGACGACGTCGCGCGAACATACGCGCAATTTCATCATCTGGATGGGCTGCGGCATCGCACTGATCGGGCTCGGCTGCTGCTGGCGCATCGGCCGTTCCATCACCGAGCCGCTCGACGGACTGGCCGGGGTCATGAAGCGGCTCGCCGACGGCGACGCCTCGGCAAGCATTCCGGCGACCGGATTGCATGACGAGATCGGCACCATGGCGCGCACCGTGATCGTGTTCCGCGACAACATGATCGAGCGCGACAAGCTTGCGGCCGTGCAGGGCGAAGCCGCGGCGGCCCGCGAGCATCGCAGCGAGACGATTGCCGCCATGATCGGACAATTCCGCAACTCGATCGAACAGGCGCTCGACCGCCTGCGCGGCGCTGCCGGCCAGCTCGAAAGCACTTCGAGCGTCCTCAATGATTCCGCCGACGCGGTGACGGCGGAAGCGCGTGACGCCGAGAACCGGGTCGGCACGGCCTCCGACAACGTCACGACGGTCGCGGGCTCGATCGAGGAGCTCGCCGCATCGATCGGCGAGATCGCCGCGCAGGCGACGCGCTCGACCGGCGTCGCCAGCCGCGCCGTCGCCGAATCGAAGCGCACCGTCAACACCATGTCGGATCTCGGCACGGCCGCGAACCGCATCGGCGAGGTGATCGGCCTGATCCAGGCTATCGCCGGCCAGACCAACCTGCTCGCCCTCAACGCCACCATCGAGGCCGCGCGCGCCGGCGACGCCGGGCGCGGCTTCGCCGTCGTCGCCTCCGAAGTCAAATCGTTAGCGGCGCAGACCGCGCGCGCGACCGAGGACATCGCCGCCCAGATCGGCGCCATCCAGTCGGCGACCGCCGACGCGGCGCAAGCGATCGAGCAGGTGTCCTCGATCATCGACGACATGTCGGCCATCGCCGCCACGGTTGCCGCCACCGTTGAGGAGCAGAACAACGCGGTCGCCTCCATTGCGGAAGGCGTCAACCGCGCTTCGCTCGAGGCGCGCACCGGCGCCGATGCCATGAGCCGCGTCGCCGGCGCCTCCGTCGGCGCCCGCGCCACCGCCGCCGACGTCAAGGCGCTGGCCGACACGCTCGCGGTCGAGGCCGAGAACCTCCAGGGCGAAGTGCGGCGGTTCCTTACCCAGGTGCAGGCGGCCTAAGATGCGGATGTAGCCCGGGTTGAGTGGAGCGAACCCCGGAGACCAAGGTCACGCCGCACCGCCGTTCCCGGATTTCGCTTCCGCTCAATCCGGGCTACAAGTCTGCAGGGAGATTTACCGCCATGAATAATGACCCTCGAGAATCCGCGCTCGATCAAACCGACGAAGACGTTCTCAACTGCGAAATCCCAGACGAGGCGCTTGAGGCCGCCGCCGCGCCGATCGGCGGAACAATCCCCACCGGCTCCGTCGCCCTGGTGCCGCCGAACTGCTGCTGAGCCGAGGCTCCTTGCGGCTCGAAAGCGCGGGCGGATTGATTTATTGACTACATCCGCGCCTGTCGCGGAGACCGCCTGCATTGAGGACGCTCATCACCGGCTGCCGCGTCGCCATCGACGCCTTCTATCGCTTCAATGCCGACGACGGCTGGGCGATCGCGAGCCACATCGCTTTGTCGGTGCTGATGTCGATGTTCCC
>DATJYT010000495.1:0-6037 GCA_035499475.1 Xanthobacteraceae bacterium
TTTGGCTCCCCGGGCCGGATTCGAACCAGCGACCAACCGGTTAACAGCCGGTTGCTCTACCACTGAGCTACCGGGGAACGATGGCAGCTACCTGCGCGCAGCGCGTATAACAAAGCCGGCCGGGCTTTGAAAGCCGCGTCGTGCGTCTTGACTGCGAGATTGGAGGCCACGCCCGGAATTGAACCGGGGTAAACGGTTTTGCAGACCGCTGCGTAACCACTCCGCCACGTGGCCGTCCGGGCGCCGCCGTTCTGGCTTGGCGGGCGCCTGCAGGCGCTGGTCTATAGAGGATGCCCTGCGTTCCGGCAATCTATGCCCGCGATCGGTGCCGGGTGCAGCGCGCCCGCTTGCGTTTTGCCGGACCCTGCCGCACAAGGCTCAATCTTACATAGGTAACTCTTATACGTAGGTCTGCAACGCATGTTCGACACGGCCGCGGCGCGCCGCATGATGGTGGACGGGCAGGTCCGCACCGCAGACGTCACCAATCCCGATTTGATTGCCGCAATGCTGGCGGTGCCGCGCGAGCGTTTCGTCCCGCAAGCGCTTGCCGGCCAGGCCTATCTCGACAGCGACATCGCGATCGGTGGCGGCCGCGCGCTGCTCAAGCCGATGGTGCTCGCCAAGTTGATCCAGGCCGCCGACATCGGCGCCGACGACCATATCCTCGACGTCGGCTGCGGGACCGGTTACGCGACCGCGATATTGGCGCGGCTCGGCGGTTCCGTGGTGGCGCTCGAAGAGGATGCGGCGCTCGCCGCCGCGGCCAAGGCCAACCTGGCGACGGCAGGGAAGACAACGGTCTGCGTCGGGCCGTTACATGACGGTTGGGCGGCGGCAGCGCCCTACGATCTCATTTTCCTTAACGGAGCGACCGAGGTCGTGCCTGAGGCGCTCGGACGGCAGTTGAAGCCGGAAGGCCGGCTCGCGGCCGTTTTCGGGGCCCTGCACCTTGGGAAAGCGACGATCTTTCGCCTGATCGAGGGTCAACTCGTGGGTCGTCCGATTTTCGACGCAGCGGCGCCGCTCCTGCCAGGCTTCGCGGCTCCGCTTACCTTCGTTTTCTGACGATTCAACGGCAAAAACGACGCATGTAGCGTCGCTCACCGGGATTTTGCGCAGATTCTGGGCGCTGCCCAGACGTTCAGCAGATGCCGACCTGTGGCGCATATGTGCCAACTGCAAAAATTCTGCATTTTGTCCACTTTGCGGGGGTTTCACGTTGCGGACCAACGGCATAATCTGTCGCGCTCGGGTCCGTCCGTCTGTTTCGGGGGGCGGGGGAGGTGTTTCCGAAACGGGGGCGGCCGCGGGGGCTGGCCGGTGCAGTGGGCGGGAGCGGCGTGAGCGTGCAAGTCATGAACGGTCGGGGGACGCGGCGGCAAAGGTGGGCCATTACAAGCCTCCTTGCGGCGTGCGTGGCTTTCGCCGCGGCTTCGAGCGCCGCCGCGGATACCCTCGAATGGGCCCTGGTACAGGCCTATCAGAACAACCCCTCGCTCAACGCCCAGCGCGCGTCATTGCGGGCGACCGATGAGAACGTGCCGCAGGCCCTGTCGGGCTATCGTCCGAAGATCGGCGTCACCGCCAATGCCGGTTATGATTATTCGAGCACGCTGTCGCATACGGTCAGTCAAACGAATTTCCCGAACACCGTGAATTACACGAACTTTGCCGAGCCGTTCGAGCAGCGCGGCTTCGGCGTCACCGGGACGCAGACGCTCTATAACGGGCTTCAGACCGCCAACAAGGTGCGCCAGGCTGAGAGCCAGGTCATGGGCGCGCGCGAAACCTTGCGCGTCACCGAGCAGCAAGTGCTGCTCGACGCCGCGACTTCCTACATGAATTTGCTGCGCGACCAGGCCATTCTCGATCTCAATCGCAGCAACGTCGAAGTCTTGACCGAACAGTTGAAGCAGACCCGCGACCGCTTCAACGTCGGCGAGGTGACGCGCACCGACGTTGCGCAAGCCGAATCGCGGTTGGCCGCCGGCCGTTCATCGCTCCTTGGCGCGCAGTCGAACTATGTGACGTCGGAAGCCAATTACCGGCGCGTCATCGGCGTCGATCCGGGCCGGCTGGCGCCCGGCACGCCGGTCGATCGGTTGTCGCCGACGACGCTCGCGGCTGCGATCGCCCACGGCCAGCAGCAGAGTCCGTCCGTGCTCGCGGCCATGTATGGCGTCGACGTCGCCGAACTTGCCGTCAAGGTGAGCGAGGGCGCGCTCTATCCGAACCTCTCCCTGGTCGGCAGCGCGTCGAAGAATTACGACCCGTCGTCGAGTACCAACAAGCAGACGCTTGCTTCGATCGTCGCCCAGTTGACCGTGCCGATCTATCAGGGTGGCGGCGAGTATTCGACCATCCGCCAGGGCAAGGAAACGCTTGGCCAGCAGCGCCTTAATCTCGACGTCAACCGCGATCAGGCGCGCGAAACCGTCGTGCAGAGCTGGGGCCAGCTCGACGCCTCGAAGGCACAGATCGAGGCCACCACCGCACAGGTGAATGCCGCCGAAATCGCGCTCAACGGCGTGCGCGAAGAGGCCCGCGTCGGCCAGCGCACGACCCTCGACGTGTTGAACGCGCAGCAGGAACTGGTCAATGCGCGCGTGGCTCTGGTGACCGCGCAGCACGACCGCGTCGTCGCGTCCTATACCTTGCTGGCGGCGGTCGGCGGCCTGTCGATGCAGAGGCTTGGCCTCAACGTGACGATCTACGACCCGCAGGTGCATTACCAGCAGGTCCGCGACGCCTGGGTCGGCGTCCGCATTCCCGACGGCCGATAGGGCGGCTGAGCCCGGATGATTCGCCGGACACGGCGTGCCGCGCGCCGGTGCGGCCAATGTCATGTGGATGTTCGGCGTTTGCCTTCATCTTTCATCATGACATACTCGCCGGCAGCGTTGCATAGTTGCCAAGCGTGATTCGCCCCTGCCGAGCGGACCGAGGGGATGGGCTTGCGGCGGCTGGGGCGTACAAACCTGAAGCAATCGGGCGAGGATGCGTATGGCGCAACCGGCGAAATCGCAGGAACCGTCGATGGAGGAAATTCTTGCCTCTATTCGCCGCATCATCGCCGACGACGACGCGACGAAATCCGGACAACGAGCGCCGGAGACGCCGCCTGAGGCAGCCGCGACGGCGCCGCCACCGGCTGCCGCGGCACCGCAGCCGCCTCGCCCACAGCCACAGGCGGCGCCCGCGCCGCGGGTCGCGCCGCCTGAGCCGAGCCTCACCGAGTTCGAGGCGCCGGCGCCGGCTGAGAACGAGCCGCCGGCTTCCGCGGAAGCCGCGAGTGGTAGCGATCAATCCTCGGACATTCTCGATTTGACCGAGTCGATGGCTGCTTCACCGCCCCCCGAACCGCAAATCCCTTCGGGGCAGTTCCGCAGCATCGACGGTGATTCCGATGTCGCCTTTGAGGACGCCAAGGGCTTTGACGATTCACGTCGCGTTGTCGGCAATCGAGATGATCGCGCTCGGCTCCTCTCCAACGAGACCAGCGCGGCCGTCGATTCTGCCTTCAATACGCTGGCCCATACCGTGCTGGTGCAGAACGCGCGCACGTTGGAGGATTTGGTCCGCGAAATGCTGCGGCCGATGCTGAAATCGTGGCTCGACGACAATCTGCCCGGTGTGGTCGAGCGCTTGGTGCGCGCCGAAATCGAGCGCGTCGCGCGCGGCCGCATGGGCTGATCCGGGCGCTCTGCCGCCCTAAGCGCGAAGCGATCGGTCAGGCGCCCTTGAGCGCGGCGGCAAGCTGCAACGCTTGATTGGAAAGCACAGCCGGATCCTCCTTGAAGCTCGCGGGCGGTTTCAGCGGCACGCCGGTCTTGCGCGGAATGACGTGGATATGGAGGTGGAACACCACCTGTCCGCCGGCCGGTTCGTTGAACTGCTGGACGGTGAGGCCGTCGGCGGCGAATACCGAGACGGCGGCGCGGGCGACGGTCTGCGTGGTCCTGATGAGATGCGCGAGATCGTCGGGCGCGATGTCGAGGAGGGTGCGCGCTGGCGCTTTCGGAATAACGAGCGTGTGGCCCGGCGCACGCGGCATGATGTCCATGAATGCGAACGACTTGTCGTCCTCATAGACTTTGTGCGCCGGCAGCTCGCCGCGCAGGATTTTGGCAAAGATGTTGTTCGAATCGTAGGCTGCCATCGCGCTCACCGTTGGTTGCGCAGCGATCCTAGTCAATGTTGCTCGAGAACCAAATCCTTGCGGTACGGCGCCGTGGCCGCGAGCTCGGCGCCGACTTCGGCCACATAAGCGCGCTCGCGCACGAGGTAATCGGCGATGGCGCGCCGCAGCCCGGGATCGGCGATGTAGTGCGCCGAATGCGTCGTTCTCGGCATATAGCCGCGGGCGATCTTGTGCTCGCCCTGGGCGCCGGCCTCGACATATTTGAGCTTGTGGGCGATCGCGAAATCGATCGCCTGATAATAGCAGAGCTCGAAGTGCAGGAACGGGTGATGCTCGATGGCGCCCCAATGGCGGCCGAACAGGGTTTCCGAGCCGATGAAATTGATGGCGCCGGCAATCCAGCGCCCGTTGCGTTTGGCCATCACCAAGAGGATGCGGTCGCGCATTTTCTCGCCAACCAGCGAATAGAATTCGCGGGTAAGGTAGGGTCGGCCCCATTTGCGTGAACCGGTTTCCATGTAGAACGCGAAAAAAGCGTCCCACACGTCTTCGGTGAGGTCGCTTCCGGTCAGCCAATGCGCGGTAACGCCGTTGGCGAGCGCGTCCTGGCGTTCGCGACGGATGGTCTTGCGCTTGCGCGAGGCGAGCGCGGCGAGGAAGTCGTCGAAGCTGCCGTAGCCCGGGTTGGTCCAGTGAAATTGCTGGTCGGTGCGTTGCAGAAATCCGAGATCGCCGAGAAAGCGAAATTCCTCCTCGGTGGCGAAAGTCACGTGAACGCCCGAGGCTGAGCCAAGCCGGCAGAGTTCAAGCAGCCCGGCCGTAAGCGTCTGCCGGGCGATGTCGGCCTGCGGGCCGGGCCGCACCAAGAGCCTGCGTCCAGTCGCGGGCGTGAACGGGACGGCCACTTGCAGTTTCGGATAATAGCGGCCGCCGGCGCGCTCGTAGGCCTCGGCCCAGCCGCGGTCGAACACATATTCGCCGCGCGAGTGGCTCTTGGCATAGGACGGTGCGGCCGCCAGCAACGCTCCGTCAGGACCTTTGACCAGGACGTGCTGGACCCGCCATCCGGTCCGTTCGCCGACCGACTTCGACTGCTCAAGCGCCGATAGAAATCCATGTGATATGAATGGATTAATTGGAATTTCCTGATGTATTGTCGAAGGACTTGCGGGGACTTTCTCACCTGGTTCGTCAGGCGCTCTCAAGCCATTGGCGCAAGCATCCCACGCTTGCGCGCCGACCTCGGTGATGCTGCCGACGACGTGGACCTGCAGACCTTCCATGGCCTTGACGGCGTCGCGCTGTTGAACGGGCATTTTTCTACTGCGACTCGCTCACGGCCGAAAACCCTCGAAAATCATCTGATCGGCCCAGCGCGCGGCGCGTTGGCGCTCGGCTTCGGTTCGCACCGCCCAGGTGAGCAGCGGCATGCTTAAAACGTGCCGCGCCAGCAAAGGAGCGAAGGCCGGCAGATCGGCGACCGCATAGGCCACGAATTGCGGCCGCGCCGCGAACGCGTTGAGAAGCGAACCCATGCCATAGCGCATCCATGCGGGCATCCGATCCCAATATGGATGCGGCCGGTACTTCGCCGCAACGATGCCGCGCACAAGGCTGGGCGTCGATTGCCGCAGCCGGCCAAGCTGTCCCGGATCGAACGACATGGCCGCCGCGTGGCCGCGATATCCGGCGAGGACCTGGGTCACGCGATCGGGCAGGCGGGGGTCGCCGTCGAACCGGCTCTTGAGCTCGAGCAGCACGGTGACCCGGCCGCCGACAAGATCGCAAAGCTCCCCGAGCGTCATCATGCGCTCATCGGTGCCGCGGAAGGGGACGCGCTTGAGTTCGGCTGCCGTGAAACTGTCGAGCCGCCCTTCGCCTTCGGTGAGCCGA
>DATJYT010000496.1:0-8431 GCA_035499475.1 Xanthobacteraceae bacterium
GGCGCCAAGGGCTCGGAGACCTGGCCCTCGCCCAACGATCCCAATCCCGTCCGCGCCAAGGCCTACCTGCACGGCGGCGCCAATATCTGGCAGACGCCGGCGGTCGATCCCGAACTCGGCCTCATCTATTTTTCGACCGGACAGCCCGGCCCGAGCGCGGTCGGCGTCGGCGCCAACCGGCCTGGCGACAACCTGTTCAGCTCTTCGATCGTCGCGCTCCACATGGACGGCACCTATGCCTGGCATTTCCAGCAGGTGCATCACGATCTGTGGGATTTCGATTGTCCGAGCCCGGTTATCTTGTTTGATCAAATGTACGACGGCAAGATGCGCAAGGGCATCGCCGAAGCCTGCAAAACCGGCTGGATCTACATCCTCGACCGCACCAACGGTAAACCGCTCATCGGCATCGAAGAAAAGCCGGTCGAACAGGAGCCGCGCAGCGCCACCGCCGCCGCGCAGCCGATTCCGGTCGGCGACGCTGTGATGCCGCAATGCCCGCGGCCGCTCGGCACCTGGGTGACGAAATGCATCTACGGCTCGGTGTGGGACGTGCCGACGTTGATGTCGCCGGGTGGCAACGGCGGCGTGAACTGGGCGCCGATGTCCTACGATCCGCAGACCGGATATTTCTACGTCACGGCCGCCGACCGCCCGGCAGGCCGCATCGCGCCCGGCAGCGGCGCGATTGCGCCGCCGGCGATAGGCGCCAAGTATTCGGGCACGCTCACCGCGGTCGATTCCCGTACCAACCGCATCGTCTGGCAGCACAAGACGCCGTATTCGATCGGCCAGGGCAGCGGCGCGCTGACGACCGCGAGCGGCTTGCTGTTCCACGGCGAGCCGGACGGCGTGTTCCAGGCCTACGACGCCAAATCGGGCGAACTGCTTTGGAAATGGCAGACCGGCGCAGGAGCCGACGCCCCCGCCATCACCTACGAGATCGACGGCGAGCAGTATATCGCCATCGGCGTCGGTGGCGTTTCCATTCAGACGGCGTCCACCAACGGCGACATGATCTGGGCGTTTTCGCTCAAGGGCAACAAGGATCACCCGATCGCGCAGTTCGATCCGCCGCCGCCGCCGCCGACCGAAGTGAGCTTCAACTTCACTGGGCTCCTCAAGGGCGCGGTGCCGATCGTGAAGGCCAATGCGGTGAAGACGATCGACTATGCGTTCAACCCGTCACGCATCACGGTGACGACCGGCACCAAGGTGACGTTTACCAATGCCGGACAGCAGCCGCATAACGCTACTGGCGCCGACTTGGGCGGCTGGGACATCGGCCTCTTGATGAACGGCGAGAGCGCGAGCGTAACGTTCAACAAGCCGGGCACCTACGTATACCAGTGCACGCCCCACCCATTCATGATCGGCCAGATCATCGTCACAGGGCCTGAAATTGCCGCCGCGCCTCCCGTTGTCGTGGAGGCAAGTGGAAGAAAGGCCGACGGGCCGATGGCCATGCCCGGTCACGAGGGCAAGTGAATGAAGCCGTCGGCGGCGCGGCACATGACATCCCTGTTGATCGCGCTCGTGGCCGCGATGGCGCTCGTTGCATCGGACGCAAACGCAGCCGATCGCATTCGCATCGCCGCGCAAAAGACCGGCACGTTCGCCTGGGAGCTTGAAGTGCTGCGCGACCACGGCCTCGACAAAGAGGCCAATCTCGACGTCGAGACCACCGAGCTTGCCAGCACCGAAGCCGGCAAGATCGCCATCAGAGGCGGCTCGGCGGATCTCATCCTGTCCGACTGGCTGTGGGTGTCGCGCGAGCGCGCGCTCGGCGACGACCTCGTGTTTTATCCGTACTCGGCGACACTCGGTGGCGTGATGGTGCCGGCCAATTCACCGATCAAGAACGTCGCCGACCTCAAAGGGAAAAAGCTCGGCGTCGCCGGCGGGCCGCTCGACAAGAGCTGGCTTCTTCTTCAGGCCCTGGCGCGGCGCTCGGGCATCGACCTCAAGACTCAGGCCGACATCGCGTTCGGCGCGCCGCCGCTTCTTTCGCAAAAGGCTTTGCAGGGCGAGACCGATGCCACGCTGACATTCTGGAATTTCTGCGCCGAGCTCGAGGCCAAGGGCATGAGGCGCGCCATCGTCATGGACGACGTGATGAAGAGCCTCGGCGCCAAGGGCGCCGTCGCCATCGTCGGCTACGTGTTCGATGATGGCTTCGCCCAGCACAACCGCTCGGCGCTCGACCGCTTTTTCGACGCCACGCGAAAAGCGAAAGAGATCCTGGCGCAATCGCCGGCCGAATGGCAGCGGCTCGCCCCGCGCATCGGCGTCAGCGACCCCGGCGCGCTCGACATCTATCGCCGGCGCTACCTCGAAGGCATTCCGCACCGGCCGCTTGCGGAGGAAGCCGCGGATGCGCAACACCTTTATCGCGTGCTTGCGGACATCGGCGGCACCGATCTCGTCGGCCCGGCGCACGAGCTTGCCCCCGGCACGTTCTACAGTGCTGGCCCGAGCGAATAACCGCCGGCGCGGATTTGGAAAAGCAATGACGAATGTGGCGCTCCGGCTCGCCTCGATCGTGCTGCTGCTGGCGGTGTGGTTTGTCGGCGCGCATTTTGCCGGCGAACGGCTTTTGCCGGGACCGCAGGCGGTAGGCCTCGCGATTGTCAATGAAGCTCGCTCCGGCGCGCTCGCCTTCAATCTTGGCGTCACGCTGGCGCGCGTTGCCGTCGCGTTCGTCATTGCGATGGCACTTGGGACGGTGATCGGCCTGGCAATGGGCCGCAACGCACTGATCGACCGGATCGGCGATCCGTGGCTGGTGGCGCTCCTCAACCTGCCGGCCTTGGTGATCATCGTGCTGGCTTATATCTGGGCCGGTCTCACCGAAACGGCGGCGATCGCCGCTGTCGCGCTCAACAAATTGCCGATCGCGACTGTGACGGTGCGCGAGGGGGCGCGCGCGCTCGACAAGACGCTCGATGAAATGGCCGAGGTTTTCCGCATGGGCCGCTGGGTGCGGCTGCGTCACGTCGTGCTGCCGCAGCTTGCGCCCTATATCGCGGCGGCGGCGCGCTCCGGCCTGTCGCTGGTCTGGAAGATCGTGCTGATCGTCGAACTGCTGGGCCGGCCGAACGGCGTCGGCTTCGAAATCGGCGTCGCCTTCCAATTGTTCGACGTGACGCGCATCCTGGCTTATGCTCTGGCCTTTGTTGCCGTGATGCTCGCTATCGAAACGTTCCTGGTGCAGCCGCTTGAACGACATGTTTCCCGCTGGCGACCCAAGCAGGCCTGAGTCGGGACGGCTTGAAGTCCATGTCAAACAGAAATCCTACCGCACCGCGTCGGGTGGCCGGCTCCAGGTGCTCGACGACCTTTCGATCACGCTAAACAACGGTGAGGTCGCGGCTCTGGTCGGTCCTTCCGGATGCGGCAAAACCACGCTGCTTCGCATCATTGTCGGGCTCGACCGCGATTTTGACGGCAGCGTCACTTTGCCGGATCAAGGCAGGCTCGGCATCGTGTTCCAGGAGCCGCGCCTGCTGCCCTGGCGCACCGTCGAAGAGAACGTGCGGCTTGCCGCACCGCAAGCGGGAGAGGATGTCCTCGCAACACTGTTTGGGACGCTGGAGCTCATCGAGCACCGGCGCCACTATCCAGGCGAATTGTCACTCGGCCTCGCGCGCCGCGTTGCGCTTGCCCGCGCTTTTGCGGTCGATCCGGAGTTACTGGTGCTCGACGAACCGTTCGTGTCGCTCGACGCTCAGCTCGCCGCCAAGCTGCGCGCCGAGCTTGTCGAGCTGGTCGCGCGCAGGCCGGTCACGACGCTTCTCGTTACCCATGATGTCGAGGAAGCAATCGGTCTTGCCGATCGCATCTTCCTGCTCTCGGCCAGTCCCGCGCGCGTGCTTGCCGAAGTGCCGATCGAAAACCCGCGCAGCGTGCGCAGCGCGGATCAGATCGCAGCGATCCGCAAAGAGATCGCGCTAAAGACAGCCGCCGCGCAGATGTAAGCTAAGCCGGCTGCGCTTGTCCGGCGCGACGAATCATGCCGCGCTGCGGATTGTAGCCGAGCACAGCGAGCAGAAAGAACAGTACCGTTGTTCCGCAGACCACAAGCGCTGAAACCGGCTCGAACATCCCGTAGAGCGCGAAGCGGATGAGCTCCACCGCGTACGTGAAAGGATTGACGAGCGACACGTAGTAGATCGCTTCCGACCCGCCCTCGCGCAGCTTCCACAGCGGATAGAGCGCCGAAGAAAAGAAGAACATCGGGAACATCACGAAATTCATGGCGCCGGCGAAGTTCTCAACCTGCTTGATATAGACCGAGAGAAACAGCCACAGCGCGCCGAGCATCAGCCCTGAAATAATCAACGCCGGCAGCACGTAGAGCCACGCGATCGGCTCGAACGTGACATCGAACGGGATGCACACGGCCAGAAAAACGTAGCAGGTGATGACCGACAACGCCGTTCCGGCGGCGAGCTTGCACGCGAGCAGCACCCAGCGCGGCAACGGCGCCGTGAGCAGAAGCCGCATCACACCCATCTCGCGATCGTAAACCATCGACAGCGACGACTGCATGCCGTGGAACAGCAAAATGATCCCGAGCAGGCCGGGCACGATATAGACCTGGTAGGTGATATAGGTCTTGTACGGTGGAATGATCGAAACGCCGAACACGTTGTAGAAGCCCGCGGCAAACACGGCGAGCCACATCAGGGGGCGCACCAGCGCCGACAAAAGCCGGCCGCGCTGTTGCACGAATTTGAGCAGCTCCCGGGTGGTGACGGCGCGAAGCGCCCGCAGCGTATGCATCAGTTGCATGGGCGGGATTCCCTGATTGCCCGGACGAGCGCAACGAAAAAATCCGGGCTACTTATCCAAATGACACGGCGATTCCGGCTTATCGTCACCGAGCGTATCGAGCTCGTTGGACTGGTGCAAAAAGCCCTCGATCGGTGCGTCGGCGACGACCTCGTAGGGTGCGGCAAGCAGAACCGCCTGCCGCACCTGATGGTCCCAAGGCCGCACGCTCACGGCAAGGCCCTTGTCGCCGTCAAAGCTGGCGTCGCCGAGAATGAAAGCGCGCTGCTTGGAGAAATCGATAGAGCGCGTGCGCAATACCGACTGGACGATCATCTTGACGGCCACCCAGGCGGCCCAGTCGGCGCCTTCCATGTGCCGACCGCCTGACTTCTTCTCGAACCGCGTGTTGACCTGCGGGGCGCCGTTGTGGCCCCAAGTCCAATGCCACGCCACGGGCTCGAGATCGATGCTGCCGATGACCGGGCGCGGCCGCACCAGGTGGTAGGGCACCGAGAGGGCGAAATCGAAATCCTCGTCGGCGACGAAAGCCACGTCGAAATCGCGGTTGATGGCGCTGAGCAGCGCCGGATCGTTCTGCTCACGGTCGCGCGGGTCGGTGCCCGGCTTGAAATGCTGGTCGGCCACAACGCGGGCGCCGAACTTCTGCGCCGAATGCGCAAACGCCGCCGCCCTCGTCGCATCGCCCGGCGTGGGGCCTTCCAACACCAGGAGATTGGTCCATTTGCGCGAAACGACGAATTGCACGAGGCCGTCCATGAGTTGGGCGCGGCTTGGATAGACGTGGACGAACGACGCGGCGCACAAATTACGACGCAGCGTGTCGTCGGGCTCCGAGACGTTGAACAGCAGCACGTCCTTGCCCTGCACTGCCTCGGTCAGCGGCTTATAGGCTTCCGCCGGCACATCGATCAGGAAAAAATGCGTGCCGGCATCGGCCGCCGCAGCGACTGCCGGCGCCACTTCGGCCGGAGATTTGGCAACGATGCGGTCGAGCGTAAAGTCGGTGTTGAGAACGCGCTTGAGCGGCGCCGCTTCATCAATCCCGACCTCGGCGCCGGCGAATGGATGCTCGCGCGTCTTCAGAATGATGCGTTCATAGGCGCGAATCGGCTCATAGCGCGGATCACCCTCGACCTCGACGAAACCAATTTTGACATGTTGCTGCGGCGGACCGGGCACCGGCGCATTCTGCGCGAATGCAGCCGCGAAAGCGCCACCCGCAAACAGCAGCGCCAATGCCAATGCGCTTTTATTCATCGACGACGACGCCCCAGGGAACGCGGCCGACCGGAATGGAGATCGTTGCCTTGCGGGTCGCGGTGTCGATGATGGTGATATCGTCACCGAGGCCGTTGGCGACGTAGAGGGTCTTCTCGTCCTTCGACAGCGTAATGCCCCAGGATCGTTTGCCGACCAGGATATAGGCCTCGACCTTGCGGGTTGGCACATCGACCACGGCCACATGCGCGGCATGGCCGAGCGTTACGTAGGCGGTCTTGCCGTCCTTGGTCATAGCGAGGCCGACCGGCGTCACGTCGGCCTCGCGCATGCCGGGCGGCAGGAAATCGATCTTGCCCGACACGACAAATTTCTGGCGGTCGATGATATAGACCTCGCCGGACAATTCGGTCGTAACCCACAGTTCCTTGCCGTCGGGCGTCGCCGCGAAGCGGCGCGGCCGCGTGCCGACAACCACGTCCTGCGTGACATAGCCGCCCTCGGCATCGACCTGGTGCACAAGATCGCCGACCTCCGAGGTGACGTAGACGGTCTTGCCGTCACCGCTGACCAGCACACCTTCAGGCTCGGCGCCGGTCGGCACTTCCTTCACGATGATGTTCTGGTCCATGTCGATGATGGAGAGCGATGAGGCTTCCTCGTCAGAGACGTAGATGCGCCGCCGCTTCTCATCCATGGCGAAGGTTTCCGGGCTCGGCCCGGTCACGAGCTTGCCCACGACCTGCCCCTTTGCGACGTCGAGCACGTCGATCACGTCATCGTCGCCGCAGGCGATGTAAAGCTTGGTGTGGTCGGCATTGAAATGCATATCGCGCGGCCGGCGCGACACCTTGATGTCGTTGACCACCTTGTCGGTCTTGGGATCGATAACGATGATATTGTTGGTCTTCTCGTTGCTCACATAGATGAGGCCGGTATCCTTGGCCTCGGCACGGGCGAATGCGAGCATCGAGAGGAGCGCAAAAGCCAATCTGCGCATTTCACGACCTTGATTGCGTCACTCCCACACTACGTCTTAATAGAGAGGGCGGACAAGGCAAGGGCCAGGGAACAAATGGCAATCGACGAGCGCATGCCGGCGCTGCTCCTCGACAGCGTGGTCAAGACGTACGGTTCGATTCGCGCCGTCGACGGCGTGAGCCTTCAGGCGATGCCCGGTGAGTTCATCGCGCTGCTCGGACCGAACGGCGCCGGCAAATCGACGCTGTTCCAGCTTCTCTCCGGCCTGTTCGTTCCCGATTCCGGCCGCATCGAAATCATGGGCCAGGACATGCTGCGCGACCCGGTGCCGGCATTGGCAAAACTCGGTATCGTGTTCCAGCAGCCGACGCTTGACCTCGAGCTAACGGTCACCGGCAATTTGCTCTTCCACGCCGGATTGCACGGAATTTCGCGCGCCGTCGCCAAGCCGCGCATCGAGAAGGAGCTGGCACGGCTCGGACTTGCGGACCGCGCCCACGACAAGACCGCGCAACTGAGCGGCGGTAACCGGCGCCGCGTCGAGCTTGCGCGCGCGCTTCTTCACGAGCCGCGGGTGCTGTTGATGGACGAGGCCACGGTCGGCCTCGACCCGGCGAGCCGCAGCGATCTTCTCAAGCTCATCTTGAGTTTGAGAACGGAACGTGCCGTCGCCGTGCTTTGGGCGACGCATCTGTGCGACGAGGTCGGCGACGCCGACCGCGTCATCGTGCTCCATCGCGGCAAGGTGTTGGCCGACACTACGCCTCAACAGCTGGTGGCGAACTCCGGCAAGGCCACGATCGAGCAGGCATTCCTGGCGATGACCGGGCCGCAGCGAATTTAATATAGCGCAAACCGACACTGACTCGTCATGCCCGCGCTCGTCCCGGCCATGACGATGGGATAGATCGCGAATCAAGATCCCAAGCTTCGCCCGCGCTCCGGAATGACAGCAAAAAAGCTCACGGCTTCGGCGGCAGCAGCGGCGTGCCCATGGGGCGGAATTCGACGTGCTGGGCCTGGCGCAAGGCCTCGGTCATTTCGATTTTCGAGGTGCCGGCCTCGGAGCGCTCACCTTGCGGCAGGTTGTCGGCGGCTTTCATCTCGCTCCGGCTTTCTTCCGAGGTCATATCGTCGGCGGTGCCCTCTGGCGGATTGCCCGACATGATCTCGTCGCGCGCCTTGTTCGAGCGATCGGCCAGAGGCCGCGTATAAGGCAGCCGATAGGAGCGCGGCAGGCCCGACGGCACGTTGTTCTCGTCAACCTCCTCGATCCACAGATAGACCGAACCGCGCTCGCCGAGCTTGGGATCGGGCTCGACCACGCGCGTCCACAGCAGTTGGAACTTGGACGGAAGCTGCCCGGTGCCGGGCCAGCCGAGCAGGCTCTTGGTCGCGAAAAACGCTTCGACGAAGAACCCTGTGGTCACGATGA
>DATJYT010000497.1:0-13013 GCA_035499475.1 Xanthobacteraceae bacterium
CGAATAACGGTCCATGCGCGACAGCGCGTCTTCGAGCTTCGCCACCGGATGATGAATGAGCGGCGGCCGCAGCCGCTTCACCGCGCCGCCGCAGATCACGCGCTCATGAACGACGACATCGTCGAACCGCGCCTTGCCGCGGCGGAACAGGCGCAGCACGTAGTCGGGATACCATCCCGAATGCCGCATCTGCCGCCCGCAGAAGCTCGACAGCCGCGGAAATTAGTACGCATCCGCGCTATCGTTTTTGATGGCATCCTTGATCGCTGCCGCGAGCTCCGCGGTCACCTGCTCGTCGGCATCGAGCGACAGCACCCAGGTTCCGCTCGCCAGCGATAACGCGTAATTCTTCTGCGGGCCGAAGCCGCGCCATTCGTGATATTCGACCCGCGCCCCTTTCTGCCGCGCGATCTCCACCGTCGCATCGGTGCTGCCGCAATCGACTACGATGCGCTCGTCGCAGAACGCGACGCTGTCGAGACACGCCCCGATATTCGCCGCCTCGTTGCGGGTGATGACGATGGCCGAAAGCTGCGGCATGGCTGGCAGCGGTCAGTGCCAATGCGGCGGATAGCCGGATTGGCGCTCCTGCGCCGCCAAGAGGCGCAGCATCGCCGGCCATTCGAGCACGCCATAGGGCCGCCGCGTGCCGGGCTGATAAAGATGCGCGGTGTGCGCCAGCACGTTCTCGCCCGGCATCGTGAGCTCGGTGCGCGCCGCCATGGCATCGACCTGCGAGCGGCACGACAGTTCGAGCTGATACATGGTGTTGAAGGCCTGCTGGATGGTGGCGCCGCAGGTGAGGAGGCCGTGGTTGCGCATGATCAGGGCATCGTGCGGCCCGAGATCGCGCACGATGCGCTCGCGCTCGTCCTTATCGATCGCCGGCCCCTCGTAATCGTGCTGGCCGATATGGCCGACGAAGCGGATCGAGGTCTGCGACAGCGGCAAGAGCCCGCATGTCATCGCCGACACCGCCATGCCGGCGCGGGTGTGGGTGTGCAGCACGCAGGCGACGTCCGGCCGCGCCTTGTGGATGGCGCCGTGGATCACGTAACCGGAGACGTTGATGCCGTAGTCGGTGTCGGGCTTCCAGGCGATGTTGCCCTCGACGTCGATCTTCACCAGGCTCGACGCGGTGATCTCCTTGTAGAGCAGGCCGTAGAGATTGATCAGCAGATGGTCGGTGCCGGGGATGCGCGCGGTGATATGGTTATAGATCAGGTCGCTCATGCCATAGTGATCGACCAGCCGGTAGCAGGCGGCGAGATCGGTGCGGGTCTGCCACTCTTGCGCGGACACGTCGTTGCGGATTGACTTGAAGTCGGTCGAGTAGTTCACGGCGGTTTCCTCTCGCTTTCAGCATACCTCTCCGGGCCAGTCATGTCAGTCCAGATCGGCGACGTTCTGCGCAATCACGTCAAGGACAAGCTCGCCCGCGGCGAGGTGGTCGCCTCGATGACGGTCCGGCTGGTGTCCGGCATCGAGATCGCCGGCATTGCCCGCACGGCGGGCTTCGACAGCCTCTACGTGGACATGGAGCATTCGAGCTTCTCGCTCGAGACCACGAGCCAAATCTGCATGGCGGCGTTGGCGGCCGGCGTGACGCCGTTCGTGCGCGTCCCGAACATCGCCATGGTGCCGCGCGTTCTCGACGGCGGCGCGCTTGGCATCATCGCGCCGCATGTGCGCTCGGCCGGCGAGGCGCGCGACTATGTGCGCGCCGCCAAATATCCGCCGCTCGGCGAGCGCTCCAATGCCGGCCCCCTGCCCCATCTGCAATACCGCTCGTTTCCGGCATCCGACGCCAATGCCGCGCTCGATGCCGCGACCATGATCATCGTCCAGTTCGAAAGCGACGCGGCTTTGATCATGGCCGATGAGATCGCCGCCGTCGAAGGCGTCGACATGGTGATGATCGGCACCAACGACCTTCTCGCCGACTGGGGCCTCGCCGGCCAGTACGAGCATCCGCGCGTGCGCGAGGCCTACGAGATCACCATCGCGGCCTGCCGCCGCCACGGCAAGCATGTCGGCGTCGGCGGCCTCGCGACGCGGCCGCAGCTTGCCGCCGAGTTCGTGCGCATGGGCGCGCGCTACGTCTCGACCGGCACCGACCTCGGCTTCCTCCTTGCCGCAGCGACCGCGAAGGCCAAGGAGGTGCAGGAGATCGGCATCGGCGGAAAATAGCCCGCACGACACGGACAGGTCCGTTAGCCCGTCAGTTTTTCTCGATTTACGCCAAGGACGGCCGGAAATGATCGAACTCAGAAAGCCAAGGGGATTTCGTCCCCTGATCCTGTCGGTCGCATTCACCGCCGGATGGA
The DNA here is from genome assembly GCA_035499475.1 of Xanthobacteraceae bacterium. GTDB lineage: Bacteria > Pseudomonadota > Alphaproteobacteria > Rhizobiales > Xanthobacteraceae > BOG-931. The sequence goes on from DATJYT010000497.1 coordinate 2,328, forward strand.
CCGTGATGACGCTGGAAATGCTCGGCGCGAGGCAGCTCGCTCCCTATTTCGGTTATTCGATCTACCAGTGGGGGGCGCTGATCGGCGTTGTGCTGGCGTGCATGGCAGGCGGGTACTGGATCGGCGCATGCCTGGGCGATCGTCGCGACGCTTTGAAGCTCTTGTGGTGGAGTCTCGTCGGCGCGTGTCTGTGGACCTCGTTCACTCCGGCGATGAGTTCCGTGGTCGGTTCCAATGCCAGCCTGATCGGGCCTGTATGGGGGGCGGTCGCGGCCAGCTTGATCCTGCTGGGAATTCCCGTCGTACTGCTGGCAATCGTTACTCCGATCAGCGCCAACCTCGCCGCGCGCGGTGGCATCGCCTACACCGCCGGCAGCATTTACATGACTTCAACGATCGGAAGCATCGGCGGCACATTCTTTACGTCGTTCTATTCGATCCCGGAGATCGGCACCAATTTGAGCTATGCGATAGCGGCGGCATTGCAGTTGCTTGCCATTCTGGGCGTGAGCTTCGCGGCGTTGCGGCTTTCGATCATTCCGGTCTTGGCTTTGGTTGGAGCGGCCTGTTTTTGGTGGAGCACAAAGCACGGCGACAAGGCGATCTACAGCGCCGAATCCGTTCACAACATCATCAAAGTGGTGGATACCGACGACGACAGGTCGCTTTATCTCAACATGATGACCCGGCCGCAAACGAGATGGCCCAAGACCGGCATCATCACCAACGAATATTATGACGATTTTCTGCTGGGACCGAAGATCAACGACGGAAGGAGGGTGCTCTTTCTCGGCGTCGGCGGCGGCGCCGCGTTGCGCCAAATGACATCGGTGTGGCCGGAAGTATCCGTCTTGGGCGTGGAAATGGATCCTTTGGTCATCGACGTGGCGCGCCGCTATTTCGGCCTCGACCGCGAGCCGCGCATCAAACTCCTGGCCGCGGATGCGCGCTGGTTCGTCGATCACGATCAGCAGACATTTGATGTGGCGGCGGTCGACCTGTTCTACGGCGCGTTCATGCCATTCTATTGCGCGACGACGGAGTTCTTCACCGCTCTTTCAAGGCGCCTGTCAAATCGCGGCGTGCTGATCATGAACGTGGCGTCGCCGGAGCCGGGTGACGACCTCATTGGGCCGATGGCCCGGACCGTGCACACGGCGTTTCCATCCGTCTTTCTAGTCGCCAGAAAAAACATCATTCTGATCGCGAGCAAAGAGACGCTGTCCGAGGACGAATTACGCTCGCGTCTGGCCAAACCCGGCAGCGACGTTATCGAAAGCGTCGCGGCTGGCGCGTTGACTGACCTGAGAGAGATTGACGACCGCAATTGGCCGATTCTGACCGACGACCGGAGCGATTTGGAGTTCCGCTCGTTTCACATGGTTGCAAAATTCATCACCGGGCCGCCCGCGATGGATTTGGGCCGATAAGCGCCTTGCCGCGGTTTTGAAATCCGGTCCAGTGCCGCGATCGCAGGGCTGTAGCGGCGGCTCCGGCTTTCCACTTCCTGGAAACGCGCGAAAGACGCACGCGCGCCACGACGATGGTCAATCGCCGGCCGCTGGCCGCTACTTCAACTTCGTCTATTCGCACTGATACTACTGTACCGCAGGAAGTTGCTTTGTCGTTCCTGTCTTCGGCGCGACGACGCCCTGCTTGAAGCTTCTGGAAGTTGTAATATTTCTGCCGACATTAGTCTGCGGCGAAGGAGTACTGATCTTCGGCGCCGTTGTCCTCTCGATTAAAGTAAAGGCACTCGCCCCGTTCGCGGATAGGGCAAGCGCGGCCAGCGCACTGCTTATTGCACAGAACATCGAGATGCGTGTCATGACGCTCTCCTGTTTGGCATCAATCTCCATGTGACGGGCTGAAAGCTCTCTCGGTTCAGCACCACTTTAAGTATAGCAGATTGCGCGGCACTCCGGAAGCGCGTAGCGTTGGCCAAGTCCACCGATGTCAGCACAAACAAACACCGGGATGGGAGGCTCAGATGGCAGCTTATATCGTGCTCTGTCATTTCACCGATCAGGGAATTCGCGGCGCCAAGGATTCACCCAAACGCGCTCGTGCCTTCATGGCTGCGGCAAAGAAAGCCGGCGTGACCGTGAAGCAGTTCTATTGGACGCTCGGAAGATACGACATGGTCAGCATTCTGGACGCGCCCGATGTCGAGACCGTCACGGCGCTTGGCTTGAGCGTCGGCAAGCTTGGCAATGTGCGCACCGAAACGTTGCGCGCATTCGACAAGGCGGGGATGGAAGCCATCCTGAAAAAGGTAGTTTAGCGCGGCGACAAACCGGCGGCGTGCAGATCACTCCGCCTTGATATGGGCGGCACGAATGACTTTGCCCCATTTCTCCGTTTCATCGGCGACGAATTTGGCGAAATCGGCCGGGGAGCCCGTAAGCGCGGTGGCGCCCCACTCGGCGAGGCGGGCTTTCACTTTAGGATCGTCCAAACTTGCATTGACCGCCTTGTTCAGCGTGCCGACGATTTCGGGCGGCGTGCCTTTCGGTGCCGCCATGCCGGTCCAGAAGCTCGACTCATAGCCCGGCACGGACTCGGCCACCGTCGGGACATCCGGCAAAGCCGCCTGGCGGGTCTTCGTCGCGACGCCGAGCGCGCGCAGCTTGCCGGCCCTGACGTATTGCAGCGACGCCGACATGGTGTTGAACATGACCTGCACTTGGCCGCCCATCAGATCGACCATCGCCGGGCCGGCGCCGCGATAAGGCACGTGCACGAGGTCGATGCCGGCCATCATGTTAAGCATCTCGCCGCTGAGATGGTTGCCCGAGCCGATCCCGCCCGAACCCATATTGACCTTGCCGGGATGAGCCTTGACGTAGGCGATAAGCTCCGGGATCGTTTTCACCGGCAACGAGGGCGTGACTTCCAGCACGAAGGGGTCGATCGCGATACCAGCGACCGCCGTGAGGTCGCGAATGAAGTTGAACTTGAGATTGTCGTAGAGCGTCGCATTGCCGGCGTTGGCAAGACTGGCCGCCAAAAGCGTATAGCCGTCGGGCGCCGCGTTCAGGACGGCCTCCGTGGCGATATTGGTGCCGGCGCCCGGCCGGTTCTCGATGACGATTTGCTGGCCAAGCCGCTCCGACAGCACGGGTTGCAGCAAGCGCGCCATCACGTCGGTACCGCCGCCGGGCGCGAAGCCGACGAGGAGCTGCAGCGGCCGCGACGGGTAGGCTTGCGCGCCCGCGACCCGTGACATCGCCGGCAGCACCGAAGCGCCGGCCGCGAGCCGAAGAAATTGCCGCCTTTGAAGTCGTTTCATCCCCTTACTTCCCCAACCTTTTGAGTGACGGGAGAAAATAGCGCAAAGGCAGACGCCATGAAAGGATTGAGCCGCCGCCGACAGACATGGCCGACCGTGCACGTCAAAAATTACGGTGCGGCGGCATGTCCGGCGTCGGATGACTCTAATTGCGGAATCTGAGATTGGACCGCGACAGTTGCCTGATGGACGTGCAGCCCATCAGCTTCATGTCCCGCTCGATCTCAGCGCGCATGAGCCCGAGTGCGCGCTCGACACCGGGCTGTCCGGCCGCGGCGAGCGGGAACAGGTAGAGACGGCCTACTCCCACCGCCTTGGCGCCCAATGAGAGCGCCTTGAGAACATGGGTCCCGCGCTGGACTCCGCCATCGAAAAGCACGTCGATCTTATTGCCGACGGCGTCGACGATTTCGGCCAATTGGTCGAAGGAACTGCGCGAACCGTCCAGTTGCCGCCCGCCATGATTTGAAACGACGATACCCGAACAACCGATATCGACGGCCTTTCTGGCATCCTCGGCGCTCATCACGCCCTTGAGACAAAATTTGTCGCCCCATAACTTGACCATTTCGGCGACGTCCCGCCAGTTCATCGATGGGTCGAGCATGTTGGTGAAGTAATCGCCGATGGAGGTCGCCCCTCCCTTCATATCGACATGCGTGTCCAATTGCGGCAGCCGAAACTTTTCGTGGGTCAGGTAGTCGATCGCCCATTTCGGTTTGGTTGCGAATTGGAAAATACCGCGCATGTTCAACCGGAAGGGAATGGCGAATCCGGTGCGAAGGTCGCGCTCGCGATTGCCGCCGGTGATCGCATCCACGGTCAGCATCATGATGTGGACGCCGGCGCCCTTGGCCCGCTCCATCATGGCCTTGTTCAGTCCGCGGTCCTTGTGGAAGTAGAATTGATAGACTTGCGGAAACGAAAAATTCGATGAGAGATCTTCCAGGCTGACCGTGCCCAGGGATGAAACGCCGAACATCGTGCCGAATTTTTCGACGGCGCGCGCAACGGCGAGTTCACCCTGATGGTGAAACAGCCGGTGCAACGCGGTCGGCGAGCAATAAAACGGCATTTTCAAATTTTGACCCAACACCGTCACCGACAGATCGACTTGTTCGACGCCGGCGAGAACGCTCGGCACCAAGTCGCATTCCTCGAACGCACGGGTGTTTCGCCGATAGGTCGTTTCGTCGTCAGCGGCGCCGTCGATATAGTTGAAGATGGGTCCGGGCAGACGCCGTCGCGCCAATTCGCGAAAATCATGAAAATTATGGCAATGTTTCAGTTGCATGGTTTCCCCCTGACCAGAGCGCAGCCGCCGCCGTCCTCGACCTTGGTTTGATTGTATCACGTCCGCCGAAAGGCGAGATCGGGCCTGTGCGCCAGACCGCATCGCGGCCCAACAGATTACTCGAATTCCGTGAGATTCAGTGCTAGCGTCCCCGGGTCAGTTCGGCGGGGGCGCATGTCTTCTGACACCACAGCAAGGCGATCGGCGGCGGCCAGCGGCGGCGCGGCTCGAGGAGCCGAGGCGGCCGAGCACGAGCGCCAATTCCTTGAACTGCTGGAGTTCTGCCCCGCGGCGCTGTTGGTCGTCGATGAGGACGGCCGGCTGCTGTTCCACAACGCGCGGCTCCGCGAAATCCTGGGTTACAGCAAGGAGGAGCTCGACCTCTGCGACACCCGCTTGCATTGGCAAGACCTCGATCAGCGCGCGCGGATCATCCACCAACTGCGCGACCAGGGCGGCCAGATCCTGAACGAAAGGGTCACGTGGCGGACCAAGAAGGGCACGCTGGTGCATCTTCTGCTGTCCTACGTGCAGGTCGGATACCGCGGCGGGCACATCAGTTTTGTCGGCGGCAAGCGCGTATTGTGGGTTTACGACGTCACCGCGCTGACCCACCACGAGACGCAAGTCGCCGAGCAGGAGCGCCAGCTTCGCGAAATTCTCGACTATAGCCCTGCGGCGGTGAGCGTCGTCGACGAGGATGGCCGGCTCCTCTTTCACAATCGGCGCCTGCGCGATTTGACGGGCTACGAGAAAGAGGAACTGGACCTGTTCGACACCAGGCGGTTCTGGAACGACCTCGGTCATCGTACACGCGTCGTCGAACTGCTCAGGACGCGCGGCGGACAACTGCTGAACGAAGAAGTGGTCTGGAAGACCAAGCAAGGCGAGTTGCTCAATCTGCTGATCTCCTACGTCCAGGTCGCCTACCACGGCGGCCACGTCGCGGTCGGCGGCGGCAAGCGGCTTTATTGGCTTTACGATATCACGCCGCTTCGACGTGCCGAGCAGGCGAGACTGCGCAGCGAACGGCGGCTCGCCGAGGCCATCGAGTGTATTTCGGAGGGTTTCGTCTGTTACGACGGGGAGGATCGGCTGGTCATCTGCAACTCGTGCTATCGCAACCTGCTCTATCCCGGTCTGGAAATGGATCTGAGCCCCGGCACGACGTTCGAGAGCATCATCCGCCGGGCCGCTGAGCGCGGCTACATCAAGGACGCGGAAGGTCGCGTTGAGGAATGGATTGCGGAACGGCTGCAGCAGCATCTCAATCCCGGCGAGCCGCAAGTGCAGCGGCGCGACAACGGCCGATGGCTCATGGTCAGCGAGCGCCGCACCGAGGATGGCGGCACCGTCGCGGTCTATTCCGATATCACCGAGTTAAAGCAGCGCGAACAAGACCTCACCGAGAAGTCCAACACGCTGGCCTCGCTGTCGTCGAAGCTGGCAAAATATCTGGCGCCGCAGGTGTACGAATCGATCTTCACCGGCCAGCAGGACGTCAAGATCGTCAGCAAGCGCAAGAAGCTCACGGTTTGCTTTTCCGACCTCGTCGGCTTTACCGAGCTCACCGACAATATGGAGTCGGAGGACCTCACCCAACTCCTCAACCACTACCTGACCGAAATGTCGAAGATCGCGCTGCAGTACGGCGCGACCGTTGATAAATATGTCGGCGACGCCATCGTCATGTTTTTCGGCGATCCGACGACGCTCGGCGTCAAGGAGGATGCGCTGGCCTGCGTCCAGATGGCGATCGCCATGCAAACGCGCGTCGGCGAACTGGCGCATGAATGGAGCAAAAGCGGGATCAAGACGCCGCTGCGGTGCCGGATCGGCATTCATACCGGCTATTGCACGGTCGGCAATTTCGGCAGCGAAGACCGCATGGACTACACGATGGTCGGCGGCACGGTAAATCTCGCCTCGCGTCTGGAGCATGAAGCGCCGCCCGGCGGCGTGCTCATTTCATTCGAGACCTACGCGCACGTGAAGGACGCGGTGCGCTGCGAAGAACGCGGCGACGTCCAGGTCAAAGGCATTGCGCTGCCGGTCGCGACCTATGCGGTGCTCGGGCTCAAGCAAGACACGCAACAGGCCGGTACGGCGCATCTCAAGCTGGAGGTTGACCCCGAGCGCATGTCCGATGAAGAACGCAAGGCTGCGGCCGATGTGCTACGCCGCGCGCTCGGATTGCTCGAAAAAGTCGGCCAAGCCTAGCGTTGCATTGAGACTGAACCGGGCCCGCGGCCGCTGACCGCCTCTACTCCGCCGCAACCGCCACATCGGCAACGAACTGCGAGACCCATTTGTTGCGGCGTTTGACGTTCGCCCGGTACATCGCCTCGAACTCGGCCTCCGGAAACGAATGCGTCGAAGGCCGTTTGATCAACGCCTCGGCCCAGGCCCTGAGCCTCGGATATTTCTCGATCAGGCCGATCGGCTTGATGCGGTCGAGGAAATAATAGCGCTGCAGGAACGGCGCGTAGGCGGCATCGACCAGCGAATATTTGGCGCCGTTGAAGAACGGCCCGGCGCCCTGCTTTTCGAGCGCCCGCTCGAGGCGCTCGAACGCCACCGGAATCTTGCCGGCCGCGGCCTTATAGCCGGCCTCGTCGCCCGCATAGGCCATGCCGGTCACGTGCTCGGCGAAGGTCGGCACGTAGTCGGTCCAGGCCCGGTTGACCGCGCGCAACACCGGATCGTCCGGGTGCAGCCGCGGCGCGATGGTCTCGTCGAGATATTCGGCGATCGCGTTTGATTCAAACAGCGACAGCTTTTCGTCGATGCGCAGCACCGGCACTTTCCGGTGCGGCGAGATGGCGAGGAACCAGTCCGGACGATTGTCCGGCTCGATATGGCGGAACTCGAAGGCGACGTTCTTCTCGCGCAACACGATCGCCGCGCGCTGCACCCAAGGGCAAGTCTTGAAGCTTACCAAAAGATATTTCGTCATGATTTCCTCGCCGATATGTTTCGCGCCAAGGCACGTGAACTCACCCTAATTCAACTCCCATAAGCGGCGGAATACAAGCAAGCCGCCCGCGCCGAGCGAAGCGAGGCGCATTCAAACATTTTCGTCACAGCGCCCGATAGGCTCGCGGCAACAGGTCCGCGAGCCGGAGCGCCCAGGCGCACTGAGCGTCCGCATCGGCGATCAGATCCTGGCGGATCTCGATCAGGACGTGATGCAGGCCGCGGCGTTCGGCATGGACCGGGATGGTGTAGTCGGACGCGTCACTGATGGTGTAGGGCGCATTGTCGCCGACGATCAGGTCGTTGTCTTCACGGAGCAAAGCCGTCAGGCAATGCGCGAACCGGGTATCGCGATTGTAGAGCACGCCGGCATGCCAGGGCCGCGCCACCCCTTTGAAGATCGGCGTGAAGCTGTGCAGCGAGATCAGCACCGCGGCGCGGCCATCCTCTCGCCGGCGCTCGAGCTCGGCTTCGATCCGATCGTGATAGGGCCGGAATATCTCGCGCGCGCGAATGTCCCTCGCCTCCTCGCTCAATCCTGTGTTGCCGGGGATTGATGTGGTTTCACTGATGCCGGCGATGGAGCTGGCCGCCGCCAAGGGCCGGTTGCAGTCAATGACGAGGCGCGAATAATTTTGCTGAATGAGCGTCGCATCGAGCGCTTCGGCCAAAGCCCTGGCAACGCCGGCAATGCCGATGTCCCAGGCGATGTGACGCTGCAAGTCGCCCTCGGCAACGCCCAGCCGACCCAACGCGCGCGGGATCAGATTGCCGGCATGGTCGGCGACCAGCAAAAACGGCGATTTCCCGCCTTCATTGTAGACCGAGACCGGCGCCGGCTCGTCCGCCGCCAGCAACTTTTTGGGCAGCACATTCATCGGCGTTCAAAGGTGCGGAAAGAATGTGCACCATATCTGGCCCGAGAAATGCATATTGTGGGGGGCTTGCGGCTGCAATTCATGTTCGCCGGCGTATCGATTATGTAGGACGGCAATGCCGATTCTCAGCATCAGACACGTGACGACCTATCACTACACCAAGCCGGTGGCTTTCGGCGAGCACCGCATGATGCTGCGACCGCGCGATGACGGCGACCAGCATGTGCTCGAATCCGAAATCATGATCACGCCGACGCCGCTGCAGCTCGCGTGGTCGCGAGACGTTTTCGGCAATCACGTGGCGGTCGCCCAATTCGACGATCGCGCCGCCGAGCTTCGTTTTGTCAGCAACATCCGTCTCGACCACGCGCCGACGACATTTGACGCGGCGGATATCGAGGAATCCGCCCGCTTTTATCCCTTCACCTACGCGGCAGAGGATCGGCGCGAATTGAAGCGCTTCATGCGGCCGCCGGCGGCGCGGCGCGAAATCGATCGCTGGAGCGCGGCGTTCTTCAGCGGGAACGCAGCGGTGGGCACGCACGAAGTTCTGGTCGGCATGACGCACGCCATGCGACGAACCTTCAGGCACGTCTCGCGGCACCAGAAGGGCGTTCAGGATCCGCTGCGGACGCTCGAGCTCGGCAGCGGCAGTTGCCGCGATCTCGCGGTACTGATGATCGCCGCGTTGCGCTCGCGCGGAATAGCGGCGCGGTTCGTCTCCGGATACGTCCATTTGGCCGACGACGACGAGGACGATGAGGACGATGTCGCCGGCGGCAATACCCACGCCTGGGTGCAGGTCTATGTCCCCGGCCCCGGCTGGGTCGATTTCGATCCGTCGGGCGGCATCGTCGGAAATCAGAATCTCGTCCGCGTCGCGGTCGCGCATGACCCGCGCGAGGCGATCCCGCTGCAAGGCACCTGGTACGGATCGGCATCGGATCATCTGGCCATGAATGTCGCGGTGAAGGTCAAGATGACCGACGCCGATGCCACGCCGACAGCCGGCGGCGCGAGCCGATAAATTCGCAATGAAGATTCGTGCCGGCTACGAGATTTCCTACGATTGCTCGCAGCCGACACCCATGATTTTCATGCTGAGCGTGCATCCATCGCGCGTTGCCGATCTGGTCACGCCCGATGCGCCGCGGCTTGATCCGGCCATTCCCGCCAACAGCTATCAGGATGGTTTCGGCAACACCTGCCACGTCATCCACGCGCCCGCCGGCCGGCTGACGCTTGCCACGAAATTCGTTATCCGCGACAGCGGGCGGCCGGACGAGGTGGCTCCCGGCGCAGAACAGCATTCACTCGAGCGGCTTCCGGTCGACACCCTCGTTTATTTGCTCGGCAGCCGTTACTGCGAGACCGATCGCTTTACCCAGATCGCATGGTCGAGGTTCGGCAATACGCCGAAGGGATGGCCGTTGGTCCAGGCGATCTGCGACTACGTCCACGATCACATAAAATTCGGCTATGAGCACGCGAGCCCCACCAAGACCGCCTGGGACGCGCATGCCGAGCGCCGCGGCGTGTGCCGCGACTTCGCTCACCTCGCCATCACGCTGTGCCGCTGCATGAACGTTCCGGCGCGCTACTGCACCGGCTACCTCGGCGACATCGGCGTGCCGCCCGACGAGACGCCGATGGATTTCAGCGCCTGGTTCGAGGCCTATCTCGGCGGCCAATGGTACACCTTCGACGCCCGCCACAACGTCCCGCGGATCGGACGCGTGCTGATGGCGCGCGGCCGCGACGCCACCGACGTCGCGATCGTGACCTCGTTCGGCCCCTGCACCCTCGCGAGCTTCAAGGTCATGACCGACGAGATCGCCCCGGACCCGGAGAACGACGTCCGCCTTCAGGGCTAGAGCCGAGATAAACCCGCCCTTACGCGATCTTGGTCAAGTCTTTTCCTTCGCGCGCTTTTGCGCGATGCAGCCGATCGGCACGATAGCGACGATCCCCGCAAAAATGAGCCAAAGCGCCAAGTCCATGAGCGTCATGCCGTCCTCCCAGATTGCGTTGGCAGTTGGTTGACGGAGAGCGCGCTGCGCAGATGGCGACGCCGCGGGCAGCGATTATCCACCGCCGCCGCTGCGACGTGTTCTAAATTTCGCGCAATGACAATTTTCGTCGCCATGATGCCAGGCGCCCCCACGCAGCATCAGCGAAAACAAGCCTACCACCTTCCCCGGTGCCTGTAACGGCGGCTGCGACCTCATGTCCGGATCGGTGCGGCG
>DATJYT010000498.1:0-12909 GCA_035499475.1 Xanthobacteraceae bacterium
GGGCACTCGTCATGACGGGTCACGCTTTCTGAGGTTCGGGGGGCAGCGAGAAGGCGGCGGAAAGGCAATCAGCAGTTAGGCAGGGCGAAGGATCGAGCCTGTGGACAGCGCTCGGCGCGCGCTGATCGCGCACGGCTGGAGGGTAGCCTCAATGAGAACCGGTAAGTCAAGAGCGGCTGCCAGGGCCGCCTATTGCAAGACGATCAATCCGAAATGGTTGGCGAATCCTGAGGCCCCGCTTCGAGCGCGAACCCGGCGATCTTCGCCCATTGCTCGCGAACCTCGTTGACCTTGCGCTTCTCGCGGTCGCGGCCTTCTTCGGTGAAATAGTGCTTCCAGCGCCCGCTGTCGCAGAGCTCATTGAAGTGCGCCTGCCGACGCTCCGCCAAGGCGAGCCACCTGCGCGCGATACTGTCGTACGGACCTGCTTGCCGTTCCGACATAGAAGAGAGCCAAAAGCGCCGTGGAATCGGCGCTATTGGATATTCATGGGTGAGACTGAGTCGGGCAACAAAAATGAACGTTGCACGACACGGTGCAGATTCTTGACAAGTTGGTGTGGATAATAACGTGCAAAACGATTCGGCATGAATACGATTGCACGCCGCCGCGCGGCGTTACGGCTTGACCGCGAAAATCGCTTCGATCTCGACCGAGATCTGGTTAGGCAGCATCACGTTGCCGACCGCCGAGCGGGCATGGCGGCCGGCGTCGCCGAACACTTCGACGAACAGATCGGAGCAGCCGTTGATGACCTTCGGCGAGTCGTTGAAGTCCGGCACCGCATTGACCATGCCGAGAAGCTTGACGACGAAATCGACCCGGTCGAGCGAGCCGAGCGCATCGCGCGCCGCCGACAGCAGGCCGAGGCCGACGAACCGGGCGCGCCGGTAACCCTCTTCGATGCTGACGCCGGCGCCAAGCTTGCCGGTCAGCGCCGCGCCGTTCGCGTCGCGCGGGCCCTGGCCGGAAAGGTAGAGCATGTTTCCGGCCAGCCGGTACGGCAGATAATTAGCAACCGGCCTCGGCAGCGACGGCAGCACGATGCCCAGTTCCTTCAAGCGCGCTTCCGCACCCATGATCTTTCTCCCATTGTCGAATTACGAACGACCTTATAGCTGGACGCCCAGGCGGCTTGCGAGCTCGCCGACAATGCCGCGGCGGAAGGCGAGCACGCAGACGACGAAGATCGCGCCCTGGATCACCAACACCCATTGGCCGAATTGCGCCAGGTAATTCTGCATGGCAACGATCAGGAATGCGCCGACGACGGGACCGAAGACGGTGCCGAGACCGCCCACGAGCGTCATCAGCACGACATCGCCCGACATAGTCCAGTGCACGTCGGTGAGCGAGGCAAGCTGGAACACCAGCGCTTTCAGCGATCCGGCGAGCCCCGCGAACGTCGCCGAGAGCACGAAGGCGACAAGCTTGTAACGCTCGGTCTTATAGCCGAGCGAGACGGTGCGCTGCTCGTTCTCGCGGATCGCCTTGAGCACCTCGCCGAACGGCGAGTTGATGATGCGGTAGATGAAGAGGAATGCCGCCAGCACGACGATCAGCACAAAGGCGTACATCGTCATTTCGCTGGACAGGTCGATGACGCCGAACAGCCGGCCGCGCGGCACCGACTGAATGCCGTCCTCGCCGCCGGTAAACGGTGCGCGCAGCGCGAAGAAATACATCATCTGCGCCAAAGCAAGCGTGATCATCGCGAAGTAGATGCCCTGGCGGCGGATCGCGACCCATCCGGCAATGATGCCCAGGATCGCGGCCGTCGCCGTGCCGGTCACGAGCGCGAGTTCCGGCGATAAATGCCAGGATTTCGCCGCATAGGCGCAGAGATAACTCGCCCAGCCGAAATAAAGCGCATGACCGAAGGACACCAAGCCGACATAGCCGATCAACAAGTTGAACGCGCAAGCAAACAGCGCAAAGCACAGCGCCTGCATCAGAAAGACCGGATAGAACACGAACGGCGCAATGGCGAGCAGCGCCACCATAGCCACGAAGGCGACGCGGACACTCCAGGCCGTCTCGCGCCACTGCTGAACGACCTGCGGATCGGCAACGTGCTCCATCACACGCTCCGCCCGAACATTCCGGCGGGCCGCACCAAGAGCACGATCACCATGATGACGAAGATCACGGTGTTGGAGGCTTCGGGGAAGAACACCTTGGTCAGTCCCTCGACGATGCCGAGCACGAAGCCGGTGATGATCGCGCCCAGGATCGAGCCCATGCCGCCGATCACCACCACCGCGAACACCACGATGATGAGGTCGGAGCCCATCTGCGGCGACACGTTGTAGATCGGCGCCGCCATCACGCCGGCGAGCGCCGCAAGCCCGACGCCGAAGCCGTAGGTGACCGTGATCATGCGCGGCACATTGATGCCGAAGGCGCGCACGAGTGCCGGATTTTCAGTCGCCGCGCGCAGATAGGAGCCGAGCCGCGTGCGCTCGATCGCAAACCAGGTCGCAAAGCAGACCACGAGCGAGAAGGCGATCACCCAGGCGCGATAATTCGGCAGGAACATGAAGCCGAGATTGTGCCCGCCTTGCAGTTGCGGCGGCACCGAATACGGCAGCCCGGACGAGCCGTAGTAGTTGCGGAACAGGCCTTCAATGACGAGCGCAAGTCCGAAGGTAAGAATAAGCCCGTACAGGGGGTCGAGCCCGCGCAGGTGCTGGAGGAAGAGACGCTCGATGAGGATGCCGGTTGCGCCGACGATGATCGGCACGATGATGAGCGCCGCCCAATAGTTCAGTCCGACATATTGCAGCAGCAGGTAGGCGGCGAACGCGCCCATCATGTACTGGGCGCCGTGGGTGAAGTTGATGATGTTGAGCATGCCGAAGATGACGGCAAGCCCGAGGCTCAACAGCGCATAGAACGAGCCATTGATCAGGCCGAGCAGCAACTGCCCGAACAGCGCCTGCGATGGGATGCCGAAAATCTCGAACATCAGGAGCCGCCGGAGCGCGCCTCTCCCCGGCAGCGGGGAGAGGCGAAACTCGCGTCAGTTACTGGTGAGCATCGGGCATTTGTCGTCCTTCAGCGGACGGAACGCCTCGTCCGCCGGGATCGTGGCGCGCAGCTTGTAATCGTCGCCCGGATATTTCGACTCTTCGGGCTTCTTAACTTCAAACAGGTAGGCCGGATGGATCTTGCGGCCGTCGGCACGGATGACGCCCTTGCCGAACAACGGATCGTCGGTCGGCATTTCCTTCATCTTGGCGACCACCGCCTTGCCGTCGGCCGCGCTTTTGAGCGCCGCGACCGCTTTCAGGTAGTGCAGCACCGACGAATAGACGCCGGCGATGGTCATGGCGGGGAATTTTCCCGGCCGCAAAACCTGCCAGCGCTTGGTCCAGGCGCGATTGGCGTCGGTCATGTCCCAGTACCAGGTTTCCGTCAGTGTCAGCCCTTGCGCGGTCTTGAGGCCGAGTGCCTCGACGTCGTTGATGAAAACCAGAAGCCCGGCGAAGTGCTGACCACCCGCCGCGATGCCGAATTCGGCTCCCTGCTTGATTGCATTGTCGGTATCGCCGCCGGCATTGGCGAGCCCGATGATCTTAGCCTTCGAGGCCTGCGCCTGGAGCAGGAACGATGAGAAGTCCGGCGTGTTCAGAGGCGCATTCACGGAGCCGAGCACTTTGCCGCCATTGGCGAGTACGACGGCGGTGGTGTCGCGTTCGAGCGCATGACCGAATGCGTAATCCGCGGTGATGAAGAACCAGGTATCGCCGCCGGTCTTGACCAGCGCCTTGCCGGTCCCGTTGGCGAGCATCCAGGTGTCATAGGTCCAGTGCACGGTGTTCGGCGAGCATTTGGTTCCGGTGAGGTCGGAAATGGCGGCGCCGGAAACCAGGAACACCTTGTTCTTTTCCTTGACGACATCGGCCACGGCGAGCGCGACGCTCGAGGTCGGCACGTCGACAACGGCGTCGACGTGATCGACGTCGGCCCATTGCCGGGCGATGTTGGCGCCGACGTCGGGCTTGTTCTGATGGTCGGCACTGATGATCTCGACCTTCATATTATGCGCGGCCGGATTGAAATCCTCGACCGCCAATTTGGCCGCAGCGACCGAGCCTGCGCCACCGATATCGGCGTAGAGGCTCGACATATCGTTGAGAACGCCGAGTTTGACGTTGATCTGCTGGGCGTGCGCCGCCGAACCGACCAATGCAGCGACAGCAAGTATCGATGCGGTTGCAAGCTTCATGATGGGGGCTCCCTTCCCTTCGGGCCCGCGGCCCGCATTTTTCAGTCACGAATTCGACGGGCGTGCGCTTGAAGCGCCTTCTCGTTCAGGCCAGTCCAGCCTTTCTATCAAACTCCGAGGTAGTCGTGCAGCTTCTCCATGTTGTCCTTTAGTTGGACATTCGAGAAGTGGTCGACGATCCGGCCGTGTTCCATCACATAGTAACGATCGGCCACAGTCGAGGCGAAGTTGAAGTTCTGCTCGACCAGCAGGACCGTGAAGCCCTGCGCCTTGAGCGTGCCGATGGTGCGGCCGATCTGCTGGATGATGACCGGAGCGAGGCCTTCGGTCGGCTCGTCGAGCAGCAGCAGCCGCGCGCCGGTGCGCAAGATTCTCCCGATCGCCAGCATCTGCTGCTCGCCGCCGGAGAGCTTCGTGCCCTGGCTCTTGAGACGTTCGCGCAGGTTCGGAAACAGCCAGAAGATACGATCGAGGTCGAGACCGCCGGGCCGTACCTGGGGCGGCAGCAGCAAATTCTCTTTTACGTCGAGACTGGAAAAGATGCCGCGCTCCTCAGGGCAGAAGGCGATTCCCAGACGCGCGATGACGTTGGAGGCGAGGCCGATCAACTCCCTGCCCTCGAAACGCACCGAGCCGCTGCGTTTCTCGACCATGCCCATGATGGCTTTCAGCGTCGTGGTCTTGCCGACGCCGTTACGGCCAAGAAGCGTCACCACCTCGCCTGCTTTAACGTCGAAAGTGGCGCCATGCAGGATGTGGGACTCGCCGTACCAGGCTTCGAGATTTTCGACGGCGAGCAGTGCGCTTTGCTCAGGCATGACCGGTCCCGAGATAGGCTTCGCGCACGGCGGGATCAGCCGACACCGTCTTGTAGTCGCCTTCGGCCAAGACGCGGCCGCGCGTGAGCACGGTGATGCGGTCGCAAAGATCGGCGACGACGCCGAGATTATGCTCGACCATCAGCACGGTGCGCTTTACGGCGAGCGACTTGATCAGTGCGCTGATGCGGCCGATATCGTCCTGGCCCATGCCGGCCATCGGCTCGTCGAGCAGCAGCATCTCGGGATCGAGCGCCAGCGTCGTCGCGATCTCCAGCACCCGCTTGCGGCCATAAGGCAATTCGACGGCGAGCGCGTTGGCGAAAGGAGCAAGCCCGACCTCGTTAATGATCGCCATGGCGCGATCATCGAGCGAATGCAGGACGCGCTTCGAGCGCCAGAAGTCGAACGAGCCGCCGCGGCGGCGCTGAAGCGCGATCCGCACGTTTTCGAGCACGGTCAGATGGGGGAACACCGCGGAGATCTGAAACGAGCGCACCAGCCCGAGGCGGGCGACGTCGGCTGGCCGCAGCGCGGTGACGTCGCGTCCATCATAGACGATGCGTCCGCGCGTCGGACTGAGGAATTTGCTGAGAAGATTGAAGACCGTGGTCTTGCCGGCGCCGTTCGGACCAATCAGGGCGTGAATGCTGCGCCGCGCGACGCGCAAACTGACATCGCGCACTGCGACGAATCCGGCAAACTCCTTCGTGAGGTCTTGCGCCTCAAGAACCGTGTCGCCACTCACAACGTTCCCCCACCCGCTATTCTTGGCATGTTTGGCGAGGCCGCAAAAGAAAAATGCCCCGCACGCGACGCTGCGGCCGCCATGTGCCTGAAAATTAAGCGGACTTAAAAGCAACGACCCGCCCGGTGGGGACAGGGGACCGGGCGGGTCTGAAATATCGGCGCCAGCGTCGGGGGGAGTAGTGCGCCGATGGCAACTTGAAATAATGTTGCCATGTATTTTGTCGCAACCACCGCACGGAAGGTTCGATTATTCAGCGGATATCCGTAGCGCCGGGCCCATCACAAGCTCTTGACGAGCTGCGACGGTATCAAATTACCGTTTGCGGGCCTTGAATGGAGAGCCCCGAGGCCTTGGATTGAAAGCTTTGTCGCCTCGAAATATCGGGTTCAGCCGCAGCTATTCGCTTGGCTCGGCGTACTCGATGACGTGCTCGTGCTGCATCTTCGAGACGATGCGCCCGCGCTCGCCGCTGGCGAGATTCTTAATGGCGATGCGAATGCGATAAAGACCGTCGGCCTTCGGACCGTCGACCAAAGCCGCCTGATATTCCTGAAGGAACTTGGTGATCTCGGCGGCACTCGCCTGCCGCGCGAAGCGGACCATGGCAAAGGTGCCGTGGCCGTTGTCGTTTGAGATCGAACTCGCGGTCTCGAAGGAACCTGGCTCGGTCAGGACACCGATAAGCGCAAACGCCTGCACGGCGATTGCCAACGTCGCGACCGATGCGGCGACGGCAAGCGTGCGCGGCGAAAAGCTCGCCACATAGGTGCCGAAACGCGCCGCCATGCCCCGGAACGAGCCGCGTTTGCGTGCCGCGGACGATTCATGATCGATCTCACCCATCAGCCGATCGATGGCGTGCGCCGATGGCGCCCCGAGCGACTCGTTGAGGAAGATTGTCTCCGCAAGCTCCTCGCGCACGAGATCGGCATGGCGCGCGAGCTCCGGATCGCCGCGCAGCGCTTCCTCGACGCGCTGCCGTTCGCGCCGGCGCAACGTGCCTGCGGCATACCACGGCAGCAGGGCCTCGATATCGGCGGGCTCGTCGCTCTCAGATTCGGCGCGCAGATCGCGCGCTCGGTCGCTCATGCTCATGGCCAACCTCGGTCTATTCCTGCCATTCTGCACAGCTCTCCCAGTTTCTTGCGCGCGTAGAACATGCGCGTCTTCACCGTATTCTCTGGAATTCCGACGATCTGCGCCACTTCCTCCACTGACTTCTCGTGGTAGTAGACAAGATCGATGATCTCTCGGTGCTCGGGCGACAACGAGGCAAGGCATTTCCGCAACTTCTCGCCCTTGTCGAGCTTTTCGACAGCACGCTCCGGATCATCCGAAGGCTCCTCGATCGAATCCGCCGTTTCGTCGTCCAACTCGCTTTCGCGCCGCTTGCGCAGCATGGAGAGAGCCTTGAATCGGGCGATGGCGATGAGCCAGGTCGAGACAGCGCTCTTGCCTTCGAACCGGCCGGCCTGCCGCCATACGTCCAGAAACACCTCGCTGATCACGTCCTCCGCAGTCATTTCGTCACGCAACAAACGAAGAACAAAACGATAAATACGCACGTGATGACGTGCAAAAAGAACCTGCATCGCGAGCCGGTCGCCTCGCGCGATGCGGCCAATCAGCAATTCGTCTGCCGGTGCCTGCATCGCCTTTAGGTCGGCTCGCTTCGTTTGTCGCCGGTTGTGGCGGCGAGGTTCACATGGCTGTGAGGAAATTGTCGCAGGAAAAAAGCCTTTTATTTCAGTGCCTTATTTCGGCTGCGCGCGTCAAGTCCCCCGCCCAAACGCATCAAGAGGCCTTCAAATTGCCCAGAACCCGGGCGGTGTGCAAGCGCGCGGACGGGCAAAGGCTATACCGGGGTTGCGGGGAACCCGGATTGCAGCGGCTTTTCCTCGAGACGCAGTAAGGCTATGAGCGCGGCCGTCAACGCCGCGGCGGCGGCCGCAAATACCACCGAGAATGTCGCCGCCGAGGCGCCCGCAATGCTGTGCTGATCGCGCGCAATGGCGGAAGCATCCACAGGGGCGCCCGCGAGCACGATGGCACCGAGCACGGCGACGAGAATCGAGCCGGCCAGCGTCCGCGTGAAGTTCATGGTGCCGATCGCCGCGCCCAGATGGTGAACCGCAACCGTATTTTGCAGCGCAACCTGCGTCAGCGGCGGCATCGGGCCGAAGCCGACGCCAATGACGAACAGAATGATCTCGAATTTCAGCGGCGTCATCTCCGACGCTGAGAACGCCAGAGTCAGGACCGCGGCGATCGCAACGACAAGGCAGACGCTCGGCAACAGCTTGTAGCGCTTGACGCGGCCGATGAGCTGGCTGGAAACGCCGGCGCTGGCGTTCAGCGTCACCATCAGAATCATGAGGCTCAACCCGGACGCGGTCGCCGACCAGCCGAGGGCGCTTTGCAGATACATCGGCAGGAAGATGTTGAGGCCGATGATCGAGCCCCAGCCGAAGCCGTTGGCCGCCATGCAAAGCCGCGCCGCCGGATCGGAAAGAACGGCAATCGGGATCAGCGGCTCGATCGCGGTCAGAAGCCTAACGACGAAAGCTGCGCCAAGCAGGAGCGCGCAACCGAGGAGCCCAATGACCGTCGGCGACAGCCACGCATAACGCACGCCGCCGAGATTGAGCGCCAGCATGAAGGATGAACTCGCGGCCATGATCAAAATCGCGCCGAGAAAATCCAGCCGATGCGGGCGGTCGTAGCGCGGCAGCCGGCGCAGCACCGTCAGGGTCAGCGCGACCGCCACGATGCAGAGCGGGATGTTCCACAAGAAGATCAGCGGCCAACTCAGATGGTCGCAGATGAAGCCGCCCAGTGCCGGACCGCAGCCGCCGGCGGTCGTGAAGGCGGCCGAGAAGAAGGCGTAATACTTGGCGCGATCCCTCGGCGCCGCGATATCGCCGAGCACCATGGTGGCGGTCGCGGTGAGGCCGCCGCCGCCACAGCCCTGCACCACGCGTCCGCAGATCAGCATCATCATGCCGCCCGACGATGCGCTGATGAGCGAGCCGGTCATGTAGATGCCGAGCGCGATCAGCAGCGAGGCGCGCCGGCCGTGGATGTCGGCGAACTTGCCGTAAAGCGGGGTCACCGCTGTCGCGGCGATCAGGAAGGCCGTGATCAACCACGGCAAATCGTGCACGTTGCCGAGGCTTTGCCCGATGGTCGGCAACGAGGTCGCCAGGATCGATTGATCGACCGAGCCGATGAACACCGGCAGCATCATGCTGGCGACGATGATCTGCCGTTCCCGATGCGTCAGCGGCACTGCATCGGCGCGTGCCGTTGCCGGGGTCGCAAAGTCAACGGATAAGGGATGGGCGCGCGCCGACCCGGCGGCACGGCCGATACGATCAACCGACATTCATCGTCGTCCCGGCAGAGACAATATCGACGTCAATACCGGCAAATGCCGCCGGTGTCATTTGCGCCGCGGCCACTTCCCACCAACGCCCGCGCATGGCAGCCCTGCCGGCGAATACCTTTCGCCGTCGTCGATTGGGCCTCAGCCGCGACATAACGGCGAGCGCGGAACCGTCGATCAATCCCGGTGAGCACGCCGCCACTGGCCCGGGCTCAGCCCGATCGAACGGGTGAACACCCGGGTGAAGTGGCTCTGGTCGGCAAAGCCGCACGCGATCGCCACCTCGGCGAGCGGCAGCGCCGGTTTGCGCAAAAGCTGCTTTGCTTTGTCGATGCGGCGCTGCATCAGCCATTGGTGCGGCGAGGTTCCGGTCGATTGCCGGAATGCCCGCGAAAAGTGCTTGCTCGACACTTCGCACGCTCGCGCCAGCAACATCACAGAGACGTCACCATCCAGATTGGCGTCCAGGTATTCCTTGACGCGACGCTCCTGCCACGGCGCCAGACCGCCGCGCTGGGCACGTTCATTGACCTTCATGCCGCCGAACGCTTGAGCAGTATGCACGGCTACGGCGAGCGTGATGTGATCGACAAAAAGCCGGCTGACCTGATCCGAGCATCCGAACGCCGGCAGCAGAGCGTGACCCAGACCCTGCAGCACTTGGTCGTCGACGCCAATTCCCGGCGTGAAGCTGAGATCGCCTATCCGTCTGGCGCCAGCCTCGTCGGCGCACTCGTCGAGCGATTGGCGCGATATGTAGAAGTTCACCGAATCGATCGGCGTGTACATTTTGAAGACCGGCCGACGCCTCAAATCGTGCAGCGCCACCTCTCCTGGATTCAGAGGCTCTGTCCTTATCGGCTTGCCGTCCAACCAGAGCTCCCGATGGCTGCGCTTGCCGGTCTGCAGCACGATCATATAGGCGTCTTCGCTGGGGATCGGCGATGTCGGCCCGTGATCCGGCGCATCGAGCCTGCAGCGCGTGACAGCGATCGGCGTTTTGTTGATCGTCCGGGCCACCAGCGCCGGCGCGTCGTCGAGCTTCAGATGCGCGCCGAGCCGGCGGCCGTAAGCGCCTGTCTCATTCATCGCAGAAATCTCCCGCGATCGGGACAACTATTTCCAACCTCAAGCGGCTCACCGAACACTACTCACGACATCCGGCGCAGGCTAATTCTGCGACGCGCCATCGACGAGCGCAACAACGGGTAAGCCAAAGACTTCCGCAAAATCCGAGGTAAACTCAGATGTATGCGGGCTCGAAAATGTCCAATTTCGGCAACTGGCGCGGCATTCGTGAAATATCGGCAGGCTCACCTCGCCTATCAGCAAAGCGCCGCGATGAGGAAACAACGAAAATGCGCGCGAAACTCTCCCTATGGGCGGTGCTGCTGATCGGCGCAGTCGGAACGCTGATGCGGCCCGCGACGGCCGAGATGATGCCGTTTCCTCACGACTTCAAAGTGCAGGAGATCGAGACCGACGGCGCCACGATCCATGTCCGCTTCGGCGGCACCGGGCCTGCGGTCGTCATGCTGCACGGCTTCGGCGACACCGGCGACATGTGGGCGCCGCTCGCCGTCGCGATGGCCGCCAAGCACACGATCGTCGTCCCCGACCTGCGCGGCATGGGGCTGTCGTCGCACCCGGAAGGCGGCTACGACAAGAAGACCCAAGCCCGCGACATCGCGCAGGTGATGGATGCACTGAAGATCGAAAAGGCCGACTTCGTCACCCACGACATCGGTAACATGGTCGGCTATGCCTTCGCCGCGCAATTTCCGAACCGCGTAACGCGCTGGGTGGCGATGGACGCGCCGCTTCCCGGCATCGGCCCCTGGGACGATCAGCTTCGCAATCCGAAAACCTGGCACTTCAATTTTCGCGGTCCTGACGTCGAGCGCCTGGTGGACGGACGCGAACGCATCTATCTCGACCGCTTCTGGGACGAACTCGGCGTACATCCCGGCGCCTTTGACGAGCCGATGCGCCAGCATTACGCCAAACTCTACGCGCTGCCGGGCGCCATGCACGCCGCCTTCGAGCAATTCGCCGCGTTCTCGCAAGATGCCATCGACAACCGCCAATTCCTGGCGCGTGGCAAGCTGACCATGCCGATATTGGCGGTCGGCGGCGAGAAATCATATGGACTTACGCTGGCGGCGGATATCCGCTTCGTCGCCACCAATGTCCAGGAGGCGATGATCGCCGATGCGGGACACTGGGTGATGGAAGAACAGCCCGCGGCGACCATCGCGACGATCCGCAATTTTCTCGACCAAAAATAGGCGGCGTCATGCCCAAGGCCTTGGCCGGGCCGGGCCGAACCCTGCTCAGTCCGCACGATCACAGCCTGATCATGATCGACTACCAGCCGCAGATGGCGTTTGCGACCGCGTCGATCGACGGCGTCATGCTTCGCAACAACGCCGCCATCGTCGCCAATGCCGCCAAGGCCTTTGCGGTGCCGACCGTTCTCACCACGTTGTCGGCCGAAGCATATGCCGGCCCGATCTTGGTAGAGGTGCGCTCGGCGTTGCCGAGCCTGAAAATCCTGGACCGCACCAGCATGAATTGCTGGGAGGACGCCGCCGTCATTGCCGAGTTCAATCGGCATGGCAACAACCGCGTCGTGTTGTGCGGCTTGTGGACCAGCGTTGGCGTCGCCGATACCGCCCTCTCGGCATTGGATCAGGACTTCGATGTCTACGTGATCGCCGATGCCTGCGGCGACGTCTCAATCGATGCGCATCAGCGCGCCATCGAGCGCATGTCACAAATCGGTGCCCGCCCGATGACATCGTTGCAATATCTGCTGGAGCTGCAACGCGATTGGGCGCGCACCGAGACCGCCGGCGTCACGACGAGTATCCTGCTGTCTTACGGCGGCACTTACGGACTTGGCGTCTCTTACGCCGCAAAGATGATCAAAGCGTCGTAACGACGCCAATTGACAGGAGGGTATTATGACCTTGCTTGAATTCCACGTTCTTATCAGCCTCGCGGAAATGGTGGCGGGGCTTGTGGTGCTGTACGGCCTGGTCACCGGAACGGCGTATGGCGCATGGACCCTGCTGTTTCTTGCGACCGCGATCCTGACCAGCGTGACAGGCTTTCCACTGCCGCCGTTCGGCTTCGATCCACCGCGCGCCGTTGGCGTGCTTACGCTCGTGCTGCTGGCCGTCGCGGTGATCGCCTACTACGCGTTCCGGCTGGCGGGCGCCTGGCGCTGGATTTACGTCGTCACGGCAATGGCGGCGCTTTACCTGGATTTCTTCGTCGGCGTGATTCAGTCGTTCGAGAAAGTTCCCGCCCTGCATACGCTGGCGCCGACCCAATCGGAGCCGCCGTTCCTGGTCGCGCAGATCGCCGTGCTGGCGTTCTTTGTCGCGCTCGGATTTCTTGCGGTGCGCAGGTTTCACCTCGCCGCGGCAACGGCATAGGAGCGACCTGAAAGCGCCTAAGCTTATTGCTTCAGCGTATTGGCGACCTTGAAGCTCGCCTCGGTCTTGGCCTTGATGTCGTCGAGCGTCACCTCGGGCGCAAGCTCGATCAGCGTGAGGCCGCCGCCGGTCTTGTCGAGCAGGAAGACGCCGAGGTCGGTGATCACCATGTCGACGACGCCGGCGCCGGTGAGCGGCAGGTTGCAGCGGTGCAGGAGCTTGGATTCGCCTTTGGCGGCGTGCTCCATGACGACGACGACCTTCTTGACGCCGCCGACGAG